>JBEKZR010000001.1:0-31428 GCA_049509715.1 Occallatibacter sp.
CGGCAATGTTCGCGGAGCCTTCATCGTTTCGCTCACCATTCCGTTTGCCTTGCTTTTCGCATCCATATTCCTCAACCTGAGCCATATCCCCGCAAACCTGATTTCCCTTGGCGCGCTCGACTTCGGAATGGTTGTGGATGGCGCGGTGGTCATGATGGAAAACATCATGCGGCATATGTCGCTTCGCGGCAAGAACGGCTCATCAGAGACCTCTGGCCGCATTACGATGAGCGTGAAGTCGCCGTTGGCAACGATCCGCGACGCCGCTCACGAGGTCCAACGGCCGGTTTTCTACGCCATCGCCATCATCATCACCGCCTACATGCCGATCTTCACGCTCCAACGAGTGGAAGGGCGTTTGTTCCGGCCCATGGCCTGGACCGTTGCCTTCGCGCTACTTGGCGCCATAGTATTCTCCATTTTCATTGTGCCTGTGCTTGCTGCCCTGCTCTTCCCGCATGGTGTGAGGGAATGGCGCAACCCGGTGATGGAGTTCCTGAAGGATCGGTACCGGGGCGCGGTGAAGTTGGCGATCGAGAATCGCTGGATCACCGTTGGCGTTGGCCTGGCTTCATTGGCCGTCGCTCTTTTCCTGGCGTTTAGCGGGGTCATTGGCTCGGAGTTCCTGCCCCACTTGGACGAAGGCGCCATTTGGGCGCGTGGCGCGATGGCGAACAGCGTAGGCGAGACGGAAGGCACGCGCTTCGCCCAGCAATCCCGCTACGTCTTGGCCTCGTTCCCCGAGGTCACCAAGGTCGTTTCGCAAGCTGGGGCGCCCGACGATGGAACCGACACGGGAGGTTTCGGCAATACGGAATACTTTGTCGACTTGAAGCCCAAGGACCAATGGCGACCCGTCTTTCATCAAAATAAAGAGGAGCTGATCGCCGCGATGGATCGCGAACTGGAGAAATACCCAGGGGCTTTCTGGAATTTCTCCCAGCCCATTGAGGACAACGTGGATGAAACGCTTACCGGCACGAAAGGCGGACTGTGCGCCAAGTTATACGGGCCGGACCTGGACGTTCTCGAGGAAAAGGGCGAAGAGATCAAAGATGTTATGGCCAAAATTGACGGGGTCCATGATTTGGGAATTCAACGCGATACGGGCCAGCCGAATATCGATCTCACCGTTGACCGTCTGGCAGCTGCGCGCTTCGGCATCAATGTGGCCGATATACAAGATGCCGTCCAGACCGCCATTGGCGGTAATCCCGTCAGCCAGGTGTTGCAGGGCGAGGCAGTCTACAACGTGGTCGTGCGCTATCAGAAACCGTATCGCGATACCAAGGAGGCTATTCAGAATATTCGACTGCTCTCCCCTTCGGGAGAGCGCGTCTCGCTGGCTCAGTTGACCAAAGCACAGGTTCGCGATGACGCTTACGACATTTACCGGGAAGACGGCTCCCGCTATGTGGCCATCCGCTTTGAGGTTCGCGGACGCGATCTGGGCACCACGGTCAAGGAATCCATCGACAAGATCGCCAAGAATGTGCAGTTACCGCATGGCTATCACCTCGAATGGTCGGGAGAATACGATAGCGAAAAGCGAGCCGAAAGAAGGCTGCTCTTCATCCTGCCCCTGACGATCTTTTTTATCTTCATCATTCTCTACGGCATGTTTCGTTCCTTCAAATGGGCGCTGCTGCTTCTCGCCAACGTGGCCATGGCTCCCGTCGGAGGCTTGCTCGCTCTCCTTGTGACCGGCACATTCTTCAGCGTATCTTCCGGTGTCGGCTTCTTGGCGCTCTTTGGAGTTTCGGTTCAAACGGGCGTCATCATGCTTGAATATATCAATCAGCTTCGAGCCCGGGGTTACACTCCGGAAGGCGCTGCGATCGAAGGCGCTGTCCTGCGGCTTCGCCCCATCATGATGACGATGCTGGTGGCTACTCTGGGACTGCTTCCCGCCGCGATGTCGCACGCCATCGGCTCCGATTCACAGCGCCCATTTGCCATTGTCATTGTGGGGGGACTCATGGCAGCTCTCGTGTTGAGCATCTTCCTTCTGCCGACACTATACGTCTGGATTGCAAGAGAGGGTGACACGCTCCCGAAACCGGAGGTGGCAAATGAAGCCGTCTAAGCGAATATCTGCTTTCACGCGAAGCATCGGCAGTTGCACTTTGGGCATTGCTTTCCTTGCAGCCTCCGCGAGCGCGCAGCAGGCGCTCACATGGGAACAGGTCAAAGCAAAGTTCGAAGCGTCCAACCCAGTGTTGAAAGCGGATGCGGCCAACGTGGAGGAGATGAAGGCCGAGGAGATTACAGCCTTTCTCCGCCCCAATCCGCAGTTCACCATGCTGGCGGATGGAACGCAGATCGCACGGCACGATGGGGTTTGGACTCCATTCAAAGGCACATACGAACAGCCCAACTTCAGTTATCTGCACGAGCGCGAGCACAAGCGCGAACTGCGCCTGCAGAGCGCCAAGGAAGGCACACAGATTACCGAATCCCAGCACGTTGACCTCGAACGCAATCTGATCTTCGGCCTGCGTTCGGCCTTTGTGCAGACTCTTCAAGCCAGGGCCGTGCTGGAGTTGGCCAAGGCCGACCTGGAGTACTACGACAAGATCATCGAGATCAGCCGCGCCCGCTTCAAAGCCGGCGACCTGGCCAAGATCGACCTGGCCCGGATCGAGCTTCAGCGCGTGCAATACGAGTCTGAAATCGAGACCGCGATTGTCAATTTGCGCACGGCTAAGATTGCACTCCTGCTGCTGCTCGACGACCGCACGCCGGTCGATAAGTTCGACGTGACTGGACCCTTCACTTTAGGTCGGGAACTCCAACCGCTCGCTGATTACCACCAGATTGCGCTGGACAACAGGCCGGATCTGCGGGCCGCGATCCAGACCATCGAGCAATCGCAAACCAATCACAAGCTTGCCGTCTCCAATGGCTCCACCGATCCGACCTTTGGGACCTGGTACACATATAACTCCTCGACCAATAACCCCAACGGCCCCCAGACTCTCGGCCTCAGCGTCAGCATTCCGTTGCGCATCTTTGACCGCAACCAGGGCGAGAAGAAGCGCACGTTGATCGACATCGACAGAAGCCAGCAAGCCGCCGAAGCGGCCAAGGCGCAGGTCTTCAGCGACGTGGACGATGCGTACGAATTGGTGCGCAGCAATATTGCTTTGATCAAGCCGTACAAAGCGCAGTATCTGGATCAATCGGTTTATGTGCGTGACACAGTCACCTTTGCCTATGAGCACGGAGGCGCATCGCTGATGGACTTTCTCAATGCGCAGAGTGACTACCGTGTCGTTCAACTCGCCTATCTGCAGTTGATCGGCGCGTATATGACGGCCGCCGGCCAAATGAATCTTGCCGTCGGGCATGAAGTAATTCAATGATCGACATGGTTCTTGTGAACGGGGCCGGCTACCTGGCATATTCGAATACCGGTACGGAGAGGTCGAATCAATGAAAAGACATGAAGTTCGAGCTCGCATCGAGGAGTTTGGCATTCTGCCTTCTGTGCGTGTGAATTCACGGGAACTAGCGCGATTCGCGGCAGAGACTGTTTACTCGGCGGGAATTCCGGTTGTCGAGATCACCATGACCACGCCCGGCGCGCTGGAGGTGATCGACGACTTGGCGAAACGCTATCCGGATATTGCTGTCGGCGCCGGCACCGTTTTGGATGAGGAAGCTGCCCGCCTGTGCGTTGACGCCGGAGCCAGATTTCTCACCAGTCCGGGCTTTGTTCCGGAGGTGGTGGCCTATGCAAATAAAGTAAATGTCCTGGCGCTACCGGGAGCTTTGACACCGACCGAAATCATCGCGGCTTGGAAGGCCGGTTCGGATCTTGTCAAGATTTTCCCTACGGGTCATATAGGGGGCATCCAATACGTGCGTGCACTCAAGGTGCCTCTTCCGCAAATCCCGCTGATTGCTACAGGCGGCGTGAATCAGTTGACCGCGTCCGATTATATTCTGGCCGGCGCAACTGCTATCGGCCTGGGTGGAGAACTGCTGCCCAAGGAGGCTTTGCACTTTCGCCAGGTAGACCGTATTCGTGAGTTGGCCAGCAGGTTCCTTGGCTTGGTGAGGGACGCGCGGGCGTTGCGAGAAACTTACTACTAAGGCATCGTTCCGATCGTGGATTCCGGTGCGGTAATGCCGCTCTAAAATAATACTCCATTCCTATTACTCTCTTCATGCCTCCCTCACGCGATCACTTCAATACTTGAGCATGGGAGGTAAACACATGACTCGCAACCTTTTTGCAGCATGTATTCTGGCGCTCGTTTTCGCGGGTGTTGGAAACGCACAGGGCACGGCCTCTTCCGCGCAGACGGGCGTCCATTACACGCAGGCGCAGTTGAAGCAGTTGGCGCTCAACGCGCATGAGCCAGCGCAATACACGGCTCTTGCAAACTTCTACGGCGAACAGCGGAACGACTATCTGCAAAAGGCCGCCGAAGAGAAACAGGAATGGGCGCGCAGGAGCCAGAACATCATGGGCGTGGCAGCCAAATATCCAAGGCCTGTAGACTCGGCACGCAATCTTTACGAGTTCTACATGGCAATGGCTTCCGAGGCCGGAGCACTCGAAGCAAAATTCAGTCGGTTGGCGGCGCCGGACGCCCCCGTGAACGCGCAATAACCAGTGCAAATCCGTAATTTCGCAAAAGAAGACGCCTCCTGGGCGATCTAGCGCGGGGAGCCGGATCAACCGACCCGCTCCCTGCTCCGTATACATTCCATACAGTTGAATTCCTTATACAATCTTCATAACAATCCAGCTAAGCTATAGCCAGCTTGCCTGGAAATCCAGTTGAGCAAGGTGCAGGCCAGATGGCAAATCCAGTCGTCTTGGGATCGACGCAACTGCCGCGAAGACTCCGGACTTTGGCTCAGTGTCTGACCGCTTGTGCGGCCCTCGCCCTGTTGACCTACTTCGGGTTTGTCCTTCAGATTAACCTGCTGACGATCAGTCTTCTCTATTTGTTGGTTGTCGTGGCCGTAGCGTCGCGCTTCGGTTTTTGGCAGGCATCGCTGATTTCACTTCTGGCGGTAGCCTGTCTGGACTATTTTTTTCTCCCGCCTATTCTTCATTTTGATGTTGCAGATCCGCAGGACTGGGTGGCGCTTGCAACGTTCGAGGTGACGGCGCTCGCGATCAGCAGAATACACGGGCGAGAGATGAAGAGAGCCAGAGAGGCGGCTATTCATCGCGCGGAGATGGAGCAGTTATATGAGTTGAGCCGGAGCTCGCTTCTGCTGGATTTGCACCAGCCACCGGGACCGCAGCTAGCGGTTTTGATTCATAGGATATTTGGCGCACGCGCGGTGGCCTTGTTCGAAATGAACCTCAGCCGTCAGGACAGGATGGGCAACTGGGACGCGGGCGAGGAAGATCTGGCCAAAGAATGCTACTTGCGCGATGCCTCACAGGACGATTCGAGCACTCAGACCTGGCAACGCATCCTGCGAGCCGGACCCGGACCAGTTGGCGCACTGGTGATGCGCGGAGACCTAAGCCCTTTGGTGGTCGATGCGCTTGCGTCTCTTGCCGCTATTGCCATCGACCGGCACCAGTGGTTCGACAAGGAAGAGAGAGCAGAGACCGCGAAAAAGGATGAGCAGTTGCGTGCGACGGTGATGGATGCACTGGCGCATGAGTTCAAGACGCCGCTGACAGCGGTGCAGACTGCCAGTTCCGGCTTGCTTGAGTTGGGAGGGTTGACAGACCCGCAACGAGATCTGGTGACGCTTATTGACGGGGAGGCAGTACGACTGAACGCGTTGTGCACACGGCTTTTGAAAGCAGCCAAGCTCGAAGCGAGGCAGGCAGGTCTTGAGACAGCCGACGTGAATGTCCTTGATTTGGTTTCCGAGGTATTGGCCGCCCATCCAGCGGATGCGGAAAGGAACAGCATTCAGGTTGCTGTGGAGGACCCTTCGTTGACCTTGCGCGCGGATCGCGGATTGCTGGCAATGATTCTGACGCAGTACATCGACAATGCGCGGAAGTATTCGACGGCAGGGACGCCAATTACAATTGCCGCACGGACGAGTCATAGCGAGGTTATCCTTTCCGTGCAGAACTTTGGGTCGACGATTCGGATCGAAGACCGGGAACGGATATTCGACCGCTTTTACAGGTCACCGGACCATATGAATTCCGTTCCCGGCACCGGGATAGGGCTTTCCGTAGTGAGGAAGGCCGCCGAGGCTCATCATGGACACGTGTGGGTGATTAGCGACGACCTGGAAGGAACGACTTTTTTTCTTTCACTTCCGATAGACGCCAGGAGGAAGCTTTGACTACGGAGCAGCCGAATTCAGGGCAGGGCACGATCCTTGTCGTGGACGACGACAGTGCCACGCGGCGGGCATTGCGCGTGACGTTGTCTGGAATGGGCTTCACGGTTGTAGAAGCGGCTCGCGGCGAGGAAGCGCTGTCGCTGGTGCGCGTATCGTGGTTCGATGCGGTGCTGTTGGACGTGGATATGCCGGGGATGGGCGGAGTGGAAGCCTGTCGAAGTATCCGGCGCGCGATTGCGCGCTTGCCGATCCTGATGCTGACTGTGATGGACAGCGAGGACGACAAGGTGCTGGCGCTGGATGCCGGTGCTGACGATTACATCACGAAACCGTTCCAGGTGCGGGAGTTGACGGCGCGATTGCGCTCGGCAGTACGCAGAAGAAATGCTCAGGATACCAACCACGACGCACCAATTCGACATGGCCAGCTGGAGTTGGATCCGGTGAAATACCGGGTTTTGAAGCGTGGGCGCCAGATTCATCTGACGCCAAAGGAATTTGAGATGTTGCATTATCTGATGATGCACGTCGGCGAGCCGATTCCGCACGCGCGCCTGTTGAAGTCCGTGTGGGGCCCGGAGTATGGAAACGAGCTTGAATACCTTCGAACATTTGTTCGTCAACTGCGCAAGAAAATTGAAGACGATCCGCGCAATCCGAAGTATCTGTTGACAGATGCCTACGTGGGCTACCGGTTCAGCGAACAACTGGCGGACTCATAGGCCTGTCCGCGTTCAGATGTTGGATGCAGCTATTGGCGAGCTGCGAAGGGGTAAGGCTCTCCGGCTGGCCTTTCACATGGGGCTGCCTGTATGGTGCTTTCGATATATTGGAACAGTTCTGGCCACTGTGCTAATTCTCGCCTTCCCGTTATGGCGCCTCCGTTGGATATCGACCCTGGTCATCTCTGGGTAATCGTCGCCCCCCGGGACAATCGGCTGCGGCGTAGGCAGGTGCCAAAGTTCCGCGCCATCCAATTCCCCAGCACTCCGACAACAACATCGGACAGCTATATCTTCACCGTGGTTGGAACGGATTTCGTGAGATAAACTGGCGCTGCTTTGCTTCACACGCCAGATTTCGTCGACTAATTCTCGAAGAAAAACTGTCGGGATTTGAGGGCTGTAGTCGAAATCGTAGCGGTCAAAGCACTCTGGAACAATTCAGAACCAAAACTTTCAACAATATGGCCGCAACGCATTCATTCTAAACCAGTTAATATCACGCAATTTCAACAGCTTTCAATAAATGCCGAAAACTGGTTTGGGACCAGGGGGTCGGAGGTTCAAATCCTCTCTCCCCGACCAATGTTTTCAATAGTTTGCGGACGAGCGGTTCAGGCCCTCTGGTATTAGCCCAGGGGGTCTAGTGCCGGAAAGTGCGTCGATATTGGGCTTCCCGCTGAATCTTGGGTGCAAGACCATCTACAAAATCATCTACAGTCGAAATAGGTGATCCAGCTTTGCACCCAGACAGTCAAGCAGGATTCGCGCCCATCTGTTTGATTTAACAGCATATCCGTGTTTTGACGAGGGACAGAGTTCGATCAACGGTTGGAGAGCGAAAACGAAGATTCCCGTGATCGCATGTCTACGATAATATAGCGATTCAAGAACATTCGCTCACTTTTCCCCAGCTGTGAGGCACGATGCAAACTCGCGAACCTGAATTGCGGAAGTTCGTAGCCCCCGAAGTCGTGTTTGGGGTTGGCAGTTTGCACCTGGCCGGCCAGTATGGGCGCAATCTGGGCGGCAGCAAAGCACTGGTCGTGTCCGATCCCGGAGTTGTCGCAGCCGGCTGGGCGCAACAGGTTCTCTTGAGTGTCGAGGGCGCGGGCCTCGCGTCCATCCTGTACTCGAGGGTCACACCCAACCCGCGCATGGATGAAGCGACTGCCGGCGCCGCTGTGTACGCCGAAGAAGGCTGCGACATCATTATTGCCGTGGGCGGCGGCAGCGCCATGGATTGCGCGAAATGCATCGGCCTGCTGGCGGTAAATGGGGGCGATCTTCGGGACCTGGTGGGTGTCGACAACGTACGCGCGCCGATGCCACCGACCATCTGCATTCCCACTACAGCTGGGACATCAGCCGATCTGTCGCAGTTTGCAACCATCGTGGACCCCGGGATCAAACGGAAACTGCTGATCATCAGCAAGACGGTGGTCCCCGACCTCTCCCTGATCGACCCGGCGACGTTGACAACGATGGACGCGTTTCTTACCGCGTGCACAGGACTGGACGCGTTGGTGCACGCGCTGGAAGCGTACGTTTCCCTGGGACATTCGCCGCTCACGGATCTCCATGCGCTCGAAGCCATGCGGCTGATCAGCTCGAATTTTCTGCCATCGATCGCCGAGCCGCAGAACCTTGAGTACCGCACGAACATGATGCTGGGTAGCCTGGAGGCCGGGTTGGCCTTCTCCAACGCAAGCCTGGGCGCGACACACGCGATGGCCCACTGCGTTGGCGGATTGCTCGATCTGCCGCACGGCCAATGCAACGCCATGTTCCTGAACGGCGTCATCGATTTCAACTACGGCCATGCCGAGGAGCGCTATCGGAACGCCGCGGTGGCGATGGGACTCGAAGTCGGCAGAATGCCTTCAAGTGAAGTTCGCAAACGGCTCGTGGCCGAGATCGCGCGGCTGAAGGAAGCGGCTGGCCTTGGCGATACCTTGTCGCAAGCCGGAGTCCATCGTACTGAAGTGCATGAGCTCGCCGAGATTACGCTCCATGACCCTTGTGTTGTAACGAATCCACGACGGCCGGGCCAGAAGGATATCGAGGTCATTTATGAGGAATCCCTCTGATAACTGGGAAGAGCTAAGGCACAAGGTCCTGGGGTTGGGCGACACTTCTGTCCGCAAAACCCATTACCCGAGCCTCAAGGAGCGCCTGGCTGAGCTGGAGCAGCTGACGCGGGAGCTGAAGCGCAGCGAGGCTTACTTGGCTGAGGCGCAGACGCTCAGTCAGACCGGGAGCTTCGGCTGGAAGGTCGCGCCGGAAGAGCACATCTGGTCGGAGCAAACCTATCGCATCTTCGAATTCGATCCGGCGATCAAGCCCACGCTGGAGCAGATCCTCGACCGGGTTCATCCCGAGGACTGCGCATTCATTTCAGAGACGCTGAAGCGGGCAACGGACACTGCCCAAGACTTCGACTTCGAGCACCGTCTGCTGATGCCCGATGGACGAGTCAAGCATCTCCACGTGTTGGCGAAGGCGATGCGGGATCCATCAGGCGGCACCGAGTTCGTCGGCGCGGTGATGGACATCACCGCGCGCAAGCGGGCGGACCGCGACCGGCAGAAGGCTGAGGAGGCTCTGCGGCAGAGCGAAGCATACCTGGCAGAGGGGCAGAGGCTGGTCCACGCAGGCAGTTGGGCTTTGGACCTGGCCAGTGACAAGTATGTCTACGTTTCAGAGGAAGATTTCCGTATTTGGGGATTCGATCCACGAGATGGCTCACCGGCCCGGGAAGCCGTTTTCCTACGAATCCACCCGGACGACCGGAACAGGTGGAAAGAGATGTTTGAGTGCGCGCTGCGTGAAAAAGTTGACAGCTTCGACGAGTACAGAATCGTGTTGCCCGACGGAACGGTCAAACACATTCACACGATCCGGCACCCAGTCCTGAATGAAACGGGAGATCTCGTCAAGCTGGTGGGCACTTCGATCGATATTACGGAACGCAAGCGGGCCGAAGAGGCGCTGCGCGAGAGTGAAACGCGCTTCCGAACCTTCGTAGACCACGCGGCGGACGCCTTTTTCATGCTGGACTTCGAGCAAGGAACCATTATTGATGTGAACCGGTGTGCCTGCGAAAGCCTGGGCTACACCCGGCAGGAGCTGATCGGAAAGACCCCGCTCGCGTTCGACGTAAATCTGGATCGAACGGCCCTCGAATCCATTGCGGCGCAGGCGGCTGCCGGCGGGACCGTATCGTTTGACAGACACTGGCATCGGCGAAAAGACGGGTCGTTGTTCCCGGTCGAGGTTCAGACCAGCGCTTTCTCGCATGGCGGGCGCCGTTTTCTGCTCAAGGTGGCCCACGACATCACCGAGCGCATAAAGGCCGAAGAGACCATTCGCCAAAGCGAAGCGGAACTGCGCCAGATATTGGATGATGCGCCGCAGCATGTAGCCGTCCTGGGGACGGATAGAAGCCGTATCTATCTCAACCAAGCCGTACTCGAGTATCTCGGCTTAACACTGGAAGAGTGTCTAACATGCGCCCCTTCCAGGCTCTTTCATCCTGACGATATGAAACGAGTCGATCGCGAAGTTCAACAAGGGTTGTCAACCGGAACCGAGATCGAGTTCGAAGCCCGAATGCCGCGGCACGATGGAGTGTACCGCTGGTTCTCTTTGCGCTACAAGCCGCTGCGAGACGAGCAGGGACGCATCACGCGCTGGATTGTCGTATCGCTCGATATCGAGGATCGCAAGCAGGCCGAAGAGAGACTGCAACACGAAAACGTGGCCCTGCGCGAGGAGATCGACAAGGCATTCCTGTTCGAGGAAATTGTGGGCTCATCTTCCCCCCTGCGCGCCGTGCTCTCTCGCGTCGCAAAGGTCGCGCCGACCGATTCCACCGTTCTGATCACCGGAGAAACCGGGACGGGCAAGGAGTTGATTGCCCGGGCCATCCACAAGCGGTCGCGGCGCTCCGCGCGGGCGTTCGTGAGTGTGAATTGTGCCGCCATCCCGCGCGATTTGATCGCATCGGAGTTGTTCGGCCACGAAAAAGGCGCCTTTACGGGGGCTGCCCAGCGGCATTTGGGCCGCTTTGAATTGGCCGAAGGAGGAACGATCTTCCTCGATGAAATTGCGGAGCTTCCCGCAGAGACGCAGGTCGCTCTCTTGCGCGTTTTGCAGGAACGGGAATTCGAACGTGTAGGCGGAGAGCGGCGGATCCTCTCCAACGTGCGCGTGATCGCGGCCACTAATCGAGACCTTAAAGCGGCCGTTGCCGCAGGCACTTTTCGCAGCGACCTCTTTTACCGGCTCAACGTCTTCCCCGTCGAAGTCCCACCTCTGCGAGAGAGAAAGGAAGATATTCCTCTGCTGGTCGAGTACTTTATCGATCGTTACGCGCGGAAAGCCGGAAAGAGCTTCCGCCGGGTTAACAGGAGAAGCCTGGACCTGCTTCAGTCGTATCGTTGGCCGGGCAACATACGCGAGTTGCAGAACATCATTGAGCGATCCGTCATTGTATGCGAATCGGAGAGCTTCTCTGTGGATGAAAGCTGGCTTTCAAGCCAGTCTTTTGCTGAAGAGCCGGGGAGCAAGGTGGCACTCTCTGAGATGCTTGCCGCGAAGGAGAAAGAGACGATTGAAGCGGCGCTGAGAGAATGCGGCGGGCGGGTGTCGGGACCGTCGGGCGCGGCCGCAAAACTGGGCATGCCCCGGTCTACCCTTGAATCCAAGATTCGATCATTGAAGATCGACAAAAATCGCCTCAAACTTACCTAGCCATTTCAGAAATCAATCGCCCTTCGAACGCGTTACCGCAAGGGCAGCGGAAATAATTGTGCGCAGTTTTTGTACAATTTTTCGCCATTTGACGGAATCTCGCCACTTGTCTGGTTTGCAAGCTATTGTTTTTAAACAATCTTCGATTGGAGTGCGAATTGCAGTTGCACAGGCACAGAGTTGTTCGAAGAGGCGACAGATGCTGCGGATTCAGCGACTAGCAAATGGAGAGACCGTTGGAAAGACAATCTTCAGGTTGAGTGGCCGCATGGACGCGGATGACATCGGCACGCTGCAATCGCAATTTGAAGCGGAGGGTGAAGATCGCCAGATCGTTCTGGACTTAACGGATCTGACTTTATTGGACCGGGATGCTGTCCGCTTCCTGGAGCGATGCGAAGCAGACACCATCAAGCTCACGAATTGCCGATCGTATATCCGCGAGTGGATTGAAAGAGAAAGAAAAACGCGAACTGACGAGTTCTCGCTCCAGGCCCCTTCGACGAAATAAACCCGAATGATGGGAGGTTAGTTGTGATTTCAGATGGCGTTTCCGATTACGGTCTGCGGGACGAAGCAATGTGTTTCACAGGTGACTCTGCTACCCAACTGAATGAGTCACTTTATGACCAGGAAATCTCTGTCCAGGCAGGCTTTGCAGGAATCATTGGGCGGAGCCGCGCCCTCCGCGAGGTGCTCGAACTGGTTGAGATGGCGGCTGCAAGTGATTCGACTGCGCTCCTGCTGGGAGAGACCGGCACGGGAAAGGAACTGATCGCGCGCGCCATTCACGATCGCAGCCGCCGCAGATCAAAGAGGTTCGTCAAGGTCAACTGCGCCGCGATTCCCAGTGGGCTGCTGGAGAGCGAACTCTTTGGCCACGAGCGTGGCGCATTCACGGGCGCGATTACCCAGAAGATCGGCCGGCTTGAACTGGCCGACCAGGGAACGCTGTTTCTGGATGAAATTGGCGATATTCCACTGGAGTTGCAACCGAAGCTCCTCCGCGTTTTACAGGAGCGTGAGTTTGAACGGCTGGGCAGCACACAGACCAAGCAGGTGAATGTCCGGATAGTGGCCGCGACCCATCGCAATCTGGAAGAGATGATCTTCGAGAAGCAGTTTCGCAGCGACCTTTACTACCGCCTCAACGTCTTTCCCATTTCCATTCCTCCATTGCGCGAGCGCGCGGAAGACATTCCGCTCCTGGTGCGGCACTTTGTCCGGCAATTTGCCCAGAGAATGAACAAGACCATCGATGCTATCTCTCCCGAAACCATGGAGGCTCTGACCCGATATTCATGGCCCGGAAATATCCGCGAGTTGCAGAACGTCATTGAGCGCTCTGTGGTGATGCACGACAAAGGGAAACTCATTATAAAGATGAGCTCGCGTTGCCGCGAATGGTGCGCAGCCACGCCGACGCTCACTTCCTTTGGCGGCTCTTCGATGGGGGCTCGAGAGATGATTGGCGCTGTTCTGGCCGAGACGCGAGGCAGAGTCTCCGGGCCGCTGGGCGCGGCAGTTAAGCTGGGCATTCCGCCATCCACGCTGGAATCGAGAATCAGGTCGATGAACATCAACAAGTATCAGTTCAAGATGGCGTAGCTGAACTGGAGCTTCCGTCAGACGAAAGGTGATAACCGTTGAAAGGGACCTTCAAACTCGCCTTCAAGCTGCTCGTCAACGACACGGCCAAGTTCACGGCATTGCTGATGGGCATTACCTTCGCCGTTTTTCTGATGATGTTTGTCACTTCGATGTTTGTCGGAGTGTTGAATCACGCTTCCGCAACGGTCATCAATGTCGGCTCCACGATATGGGTCATGGATCCCGCGGTGCAGACGGTAGCCAACACAGTCGGGATACCGGACTACGTTCTGGATGCGGCGCGAAGCATGCATGGAGTCAAATATGCAGTGCCGCTCTATTCGGGCGGAGGGTTAGCCAAACTTCCCGACGGGACCTATCAATCGGTCAACATTATAGGATTGGACGACACAAGCCTGCTGGGAAGACCCAATCTCATTGAGGGTAAGATCGAAGACATCTATGCGGAGAATGGATTCATCGCAGTGCGCGATGCGGAATTCTCCAAGCTCGAGAAACCCCACATCGGATCGGAGTTCGCGCTGAACGACAATCGCGGGGTGATTGTAGGCATCGCCACGGTCAACACCTCCGGTTTGTACGGAACTCCAACCCTGTACACCACCTACGAGAGAGCCGTTCAGTATCTTCCCAATCCGCGCTACACCATCTCCTATGTGCTGGTGGAGCCGAAGAGTCCATCCGACATACAAAGGATCAAGCAGCAGGTGGCGGCGCTCGGATATCTGGCCCTGACCAAAGAAGAGTTCATGCAGAGAACCGCCGATTTCTTCGTGTACAAGACCGGAGGCGGCACCAACATGCTGATCATGGTCATCATCAGCTTTACCGTTGGCCTGTCGATCTCAGGTCAAACGTTTTACACGTTCATCCTGGAAAACCTGGAGCGGTTCGGAGCGCTGAAGGCCATCGGCGCAAAGAGCCGCGATTTGATCTCCATGATTCTTTTCCAGGCCACATTCGCTTCGTTCACCGGGTACGGCCTGGGGATCGGGCTGTCGGTTGCTGTGATCTGGCTGGCAAAAGCCAGGCTCCCCAGCTACGCAGCCATGCTCACATTCGGGAATCTAGCGATTGGATTTGTCATGGTGGCCATCATCGCCGCGATTTCAAGTTATGTAGGAATTCGCAGAGTCTTGCGCATCGATCCATTCGAAATCTTCAGAGGTTGATATGCCGCGCGTAGCCATTCAAGCGAAGGGTCTGGTCAAGTGGTTCGGCGAAGGGGACGCCAAAACATCCGCCTTGAAGGATGTCGAGCTCGTGACCTACTTCGGCGAGATGGTTTACATCGTAGGCCCATCCGGGAGCGGGAAGACTACGTTGCTCAGTGTTCTTTCCGGAATACTGAAGCCCAATGAAGGCAGCGTCCAGGTGGAGGATGTCGATATCTGGAAGCTGGACGCCGATCGTCTGGCCGACTTCCGTCTCGACAAGATCGGATTTGTGTTTCAGGACTTCCACCTGTTCCCACGTCTGACTACGGCCGAGAATGCGGCCATTCCGCTCATCCTGAAGAAAAGGGACTGGGACGAATCCATCCGCGAAGCGGAAGGCTACCTGGAGATTGTCGGTCTAAAGGGGCGAGCGGATATTCCGCCCGTGAAACTGAGCGGCGGAGAACAGCAACGCGTGGCCATCGCGCGGGCGATGATCAGCAAGCCCGACATTTTGATCATGGACGAACCCACCGCTTCGCTGGATGGGGATACGGGAAATGCGATCCTGAGTTTCGTTCGCAAGAACATTCTCAATGAAAATCGCTGCGTGGTGGTTGTCACGCACGACAGCAGAATCTACGAGTTTGCAACCCGGATTCTGCAAATGGAGGATGGGCGTCTGACCCCTACCACAGAAAAGAGCGCGAAATGAAGAACAAACTCATCTTTACGATTTCCCTTGCCGGCATTCTGGCGGGCATTGCGACTGCCATTTTCTTCAGCGTGAAGACGCCGGCACTGTCTCCTGCATTCACTCCTGCCTCCAACCCCTATGCGAGCGCGATTTATGCCGAAGGCATTGTGGAGAGCGCGCAAACCAGCGGCGAGAACATCAACATGTATCCCGAAGTGGCGGGCACGGTGAAAGAAATTCTCGTTTCTGAAGGTCAGCGCGTGAGGGCAGGGGACCCTCTGCTTCGCCTTGACGATTCGATTCAAAGAGCGACGGCGGAGCAACAGAGCGCTCAGGCAGCGGCAGCAAGGACACTGCTCACTGAACTGAAGGCAGAGCCGAGGAAAGAGACTCTCGATGTGGCGGCCGCACAGGTGGTGTCTGCCGGGGCGACATTGAAGACCGCCCAGGACACCTACGAGAAAGACAGCGCCGCTTACCGGATGGACCCTCGATCTGTGAGCAAAGATGCATTGGACAGCGCAGCCAACGCTGTCGCGGTTGCAAACGCAAATCTCGATGTGGCCCAAAAGCAATACGATCTGACGAAGGCGGGAGCCTGGGTCTACGACATTCAAAACCAGGAACGGCAGACGGCCGCGCTCGAGCAGGCCCACGCGGCGTCCAGTGCACTGCTCGGCAAATACACGCTACGCGCACCGCGCGATGGTGTTGTGCTCTCGATCAACACGATCGTCGGAAACTACGCATCTCCGCAGGGCACTTACGACGCGTATACGCAGGGCGCGGACCCGGTCATAACATTGGGATCATCCGCGGGCACGCTGAATGTGCGCTGCTACGTCGACGAAATCCTGGTTCCGCGGCTGCCTTCGGGTTCCAAAATCAAGGCGCAGATGTCCATCCGCGGTTCGAATGTCAAAATTCCGCTGGAATTCGTTCGTGTGCAACCCCTCGTTTCTCCGAAGATCGAGCTCTCGAACCAGCGCCAGGAACGCGTGGATGTGCGGGTGCTGCCCGTGATCTTCAAGATAGCTGAACCCGCGAATGCAAATCTCTATCCGGGGGAACTGGTCGATGTGTACATCAGTGAATGAACGCGCGGCCCGTTTTGGCCGGTCTCTTGTGCGGCTCTCGTTCCTGGCGATCTGTCTTGTCTTCCCGGGATGCAGCGTCGGCCCGAAGTACGCGCTTCCGCCCGTTAAGACTGCGCCGGCTTATAAGGAGCTTCCGCAGCCGGCCGCGAGCGGACCGGAAACCTGGCAGACGGCGAAGCCGAGCGATGGCGCCGCTCGAGGAAAGTGGTGGAAGGCATTCAACGACCCGCAACTGGATGAATTGGAAGAGAAGGCGAGTTCTTCCAACCAGCAGATCGCGGCTGCCGTGGACAACTTCGTTGCAGCGCGAGCCTTAGTCAAGCAGGCTCGGTCGCAATACTTTCCGACCCTTCGCACCAACCCGAGCATCACCCGGCAGCGCCCCTCGCCCGCGCAATTCAGCGGCTTGCAATCGGGTGCGTCGTCATCGTCCGGGCTTGCAGTAAAAACATACAACGACTTTTCCTTGCCTTTTGATGCTTCCTGGGAGCCTGATTTCTGGGGGCGCGTCCGGAACAGTGTGAAGGCCAGCACTTACGCAGCACAGGCCAGCGCCGCCGATCTGGAGAGCGTTCGCCTGGGCGTCCAGGCAGAGCTGGCTGTCGATTACTATGAGCTTCGCGCCCAGGACTCTCTGAAGAAGCTCTTCGATTCCACGGTCGCCGCCTACCAAGAGGACCTGGACCTGACTCGAAGCCAATACAGGGCAGGTCTCAGCTCGGATGAAGCAGTGGCGCAGGCCGAGGCTCAACTCAAAGCGGCACAGGCCCAGGATACAAATCTGGGAATCCTGCGCGCCCAATATGAACACGCAATCGCCGTTTTCATTGGCCAATCGGCGTCGGCATTTTCACTGCCCGCAAATGATTCCGAACCGGATCTTCCTACAATTCCCGTGGGTGTTCCTTCAGAACTTCTTGAACGGCGTCCGGACATCGCATCCGCGGAGCGCGCCATGGCGCAGGCGAATGCTGAGATTGGAGTGGCCAAGGCCGCCTATTTCCCAAACATCGTGCTCAGCGCCACGGGTGGCTTCGGAAACTCCTCGATATCGACCTGGCTTACATGGCCAGGCCGCTTTTGGTCCGTGGGTTCAAGTCTTGCTGAAACGATCTTTGACGCCGGCTTGCGCAAGGCAACCGTGCAGCAATATCGCGCCACCTACGACCAAACCGTGGCGAACTACCAGCAAACCGTGCTGACGGCGTTCCAACAGGTTGAGGACAATCTCGCATCGGTACGAATTCTGGAACAGGATATCGACCAGCAGAACGCCGCCACGGAAGCAGCCGCCAGGGCCCTTCAGGAAGCGACGACACGGTACAAAGCCGGACTCGATCCCTACTTGAACGTCATCGCGGCCCAGACTGCTCTTCTGAACGATCAGCAGACGGCTGTAATCTTTCGAATGGAGCGAATGGTCGCAGAGGTTCAACTCATCAAGGCGCTCGGAGGCGGCTGGGACGCCTCCCGGATTCCGTCCGCCAAGGATGTGGGAAAGGGTCAGTGATGAAATTTGAGGTGTTGGCCCCTGACTACGATGGGACCATCGCGCGCGACGGTGTGCTGGACTCAGACGTCAAAGCCGCAATCATGGAGGCGCGTGCCCACTGGATTGCGCCAGGGTGGCCAATCGTTCAAGACTGCTTGTCAAGCTTGCGTTCTTTACGCTTCTTTCTGGGCCGATACCACAAGAAGTAGATCAGGGCGCCAATACCAGCCGCAATCGCCATCGCAATGAGGAGAACCATGAACATCCGGTAATGTCGCGAGAAATAGCTGATCATTTGATGGCCGTAGATGCGCCCCAGGTAAGCTTCGGCAAAAAAACGCAAGGCGCGCCCTGCGATGAGCGCAGGCAGGAATTTCCTCCGCGGATACTGCAGAACGCCGGCGGTCATCAGGACAGTAGTGAAGGGAAACGGCGGTGGCAGAAGAGCGCCGGCCAGCACCGTGATGCTCCCGAACTTCTCGAATCCCCTGTAGACCATTTCTGCCCGCTGTTTCGAAACTTTTTTCTCCAGGGCCCGCTTGCCGCCTTTCCTCGATATCCGGTAGGTCAGATAGCCCCCAAGCACTTCACCCACCATAGTCATGAAGGCGTAATAGGCCCACCACTCCGGGCGGTGCGCCGCCAGCAGAATGACGCACACGTCTACGCTTCCCGGCGGCGCGGAGATAAATGGGGTGTTGTCGGAGAGGCCGAGCAGGATCAACCCAGGTCCACCCAGGCCGTGGATCCATTTCCACACCGAGTTGGGCCACACAAATAGTGCGAGGGTGCTCACGGAGAAATGATACTCATTTCCCAGCTCAACAAATCGCGGCCGGGCACACGCCTTTCACGTGGGGGAGGGTATGGTTGTGCCCGGCCAACGATCAACGCCGGCTTTGGTTCAAATCTGCCGCTATTGTTGCAACGCCTGTTCGCTTGTTGCGCGGCGGCAAAGATGCATTTCGCCACGGGTCAATGGCCGCTTCAACCGTGGATCTGCCACAATTAATCAACAAGGCTGGCGGCGTAGTCGAACTGAATGAGGTTTCTCACTTCGGAGACGCCAGGCGCCGCCCAGGCCGCGCGCTCCGCTTCTTCACGCTCCGCCCAGGAATGCACGTCGCCCATCAGAGTTACGGTTCCATTGTTGACCTGCACATTGATCAGATTCGCATCCAGAATGGCGCTACGCCGGAAAGCAGCCTCGATCTTGGTCTTGATTTCAGTGGGCGAGATGAGCGGTTTCACGGCAATGTCATTCAAGATTCCCTTCAGTCCGATCAGGCCACGCACGGCGTGCTCGGCGCCCGATCTCTGATAATCCGAGTCGACCTCACCCTGCAGAGTCAGCCATCCGTGTTCAACAATGACCCGAATGCGATCAGCGGGCACTGAAACCGTCCAACCCAATGCGTTCTTGGCCGCCTCCGCTATTTCGGCGTCGGTCCGCTCGATGGAATCCGGCAACTCGACCTCGAGTTCCTCGGCCAGGGCCTTCACGCCGTAGACTCGCTTGGCTGCCCGCTCCGCGGCCCATTTTTCAAAGTAGCTATTCACGGAGCCACTGAGTGTCACGACGCCGTCTTTGACGCCTACACCGATCTTCGTCGCATGGGTGAGGCCCGGCTCCCATGCAAGTTCCTCCTCAACACTTTTTTGCACATCCGAATCGCTCATCATTGCATTCCCCTTTCCTGGTACTCCCATGAGTTCCGCTCTTAATCAATCCATTGAATGAAAGTCCGCAAACGGATGTTCCACGCGGGCTTTCAACTCACCGGCAACGGAGATTTACCGGCGGTGAACGCGCCTTCCGGCGCAGCTGCCGGCGAGGCGCTGCTAAGCCGCCTTCGGCCCTGCTCCGTCATGCTTTTCCGGCTCGGCCTTGGGCAAGTTCAGCTCCAGCACTCCATCCTTCACCGTGGTTTTTGCATTCTTCGTCTCCACCGCGGCCGGCAGATCGACGAGCCGCAGAATCTGATCCGCGCACGTCTCGGAGTAGACGATTTTCTTGTTGCGGGATTCCTTCTTTGTCTCCCGTTTCCCGCTGATCGTGACGCGGCGCGGTTCCACCTTGATCTTGATATCCTCCTCCTTGAAGCCCGGCACATCGGCACGAACGGTGACCGCCTCAGGGGACTCAGCCACCGCGATGTGAAGAGGATGCAGAAACTCGGCTTCGGCCTGGCACCAATTGGCCGCGTCGCAGCCTAAGAGCCGCCCGTTTCCCTCGAAGATCTCAAAGGCCCGGCTGGCAATCTTGTCGTAGAGTTTGTCTACATCCTCAATGAGAGGGCCGGATTCTTCATTTTGAAGCGATGTATCCGGCTCCGTTAGAAGCATGAGCGCTGAATCTGACATTTCTTCCTCCTTGCCCTGCGAAGGGCGTGAACGTTGTCATCAGGAACGGCCATCAGCATTCTTTCCATGTTGTTTGCCCTTTTCATGGCGCGTCCTGTTTACTTCATAGCAATGCGCTTGCCACGTCTAAATCATTGAAACATGCGTGGTCCGCGATCGAATGATCGCAATTCCCTCGCAAATTCGCGACCTTCGCGAAGAACTGCCCGCATCGCCAGAATCAATCCTCAACGCGGACCGCTCCGGTAGAACATGCGAGGACAATACGAAAGCGTCTCTGATCGCAGTTTTTCGCGAAATCGCGAAAAGGTTGCGAATCTGCGATGCGCACTCCTCAGTGTTTTGAGGCGTTTAGCCATTGGCGACTGAAGTGCATTGAAATGAATGCTGCAAGCTAGATCTGCGCTTGAGAAAGCACCCGGATTGGAATAGGGTCCTTCTCGTGGCTGCCTTGCAGCAAAAGTCGTGGAGAAACGGCTTCGCCCTCCGCAGGTCATCGCGAACTCTGGCAGGAATAAGACTGCGCCGGCGAACTGCTTTCCCTGCGTGAAAGTGAGCCTGAAGAGAAAAATGAATCCGGACATCCTGCGCGTGCTCTTTATCGGTTCCGCCGATCGGTGCAACATAATCCGCGATACGTTTCTGCAACTTGGGCGCTGCCGGTTCACAGCCTTGACCAGCTATCTTGGGTTGTTCTTGGATGTCCCAAGGAAGGAGAGCTTCGAGCTTGTGATTATTCAACAAATGAGCTCTCTGCATGAGTTCCTTGACTCCAGCGCATACATTCGCCGGACCTGGCCCTGTGCGAAGATTCTGGTGATTTGCGCAGAGGCTGAAGTCCTGGACGATCCGCTGTACGATGAATGGATTGCTCCCAGCGATCCTCCGGGTGTGCTACTGGCTACCATTGAGCGGCTATTTGTCTGTGGCGAGAAAAACGGAAGTACGCTGAGCTATCAGGAACTCGCTTGGCAAAGTTCCTCGCGCTGAGAGCAGAAAAGTCAGAGCCGGCTGAGTAACCGGGCGGCATCTTGCAGCGGCTGCCGGGCCGCGAAAAAATCGCTCCAGGGGTCGGCGCGCTCAAGCCGCTTTTCAAAGTTTCCCATGTTGAAGTCGGAAGGAACGAGCGTGGGCTTCACTTCGGACCATTCCAAGGGAGTGGAAACCGGAGCCTTCTCACGCCGCCGGACGGAGTACGGCGCCACCACGGTTTGACCAAAGCCGTTCCGAAACGGATCCAGGTAGACACGGCCGCGCCGCGCTGCGATGTAATGCTCGACCGTCAATTCATCCGCATGAGCGGCCGCCACGCGCGCGACGAACGATTCGGCAAATGCGAGAACTTCGTCCGCATCCGGTCCCGTACGGATGGGAACCAGGACGTGCAGGCCGCGGCTCCCCGAAGTCTTGGCGAAGGCTGCCAGCTTCAGGAGATCCAGGGCTGATTTGACGTGCAGGCCGGCGCGGGCGGCATCTGCGAACTTTCCAGACTCGGGATCTATATCGAAGCACACCCAGTCCGGCTTCCGGGGCGAACTCGCCCGACTGGCCATGATGTGCACGGCAATGCATCCCAGGCTGGCCAGCGCGAGCTGTGTAGTTAATGACCCGCCAACCACATAATCGGTAGACTTTCCGGATTTGTCGGCATGGGCGGTCCGCTTGGTCGGCGTATTCGGAGGCATGCTCTCCGGCTTCTGCTTTTGAAAAAAGCACTCGCCTCGCATTCCATCGGGACAGCGCTCAAGGGACAGCATGCGATCTTTCACATAGGGCGAGAGATGAGGGAAGATCGCGTTGTAATACTCAACCAGGTCCAGCTTGGTATAGCCTTCATCCGGCCAGAAGATCTTGTCAGGATGCGACACGGCGATCGGCAACTTGGGCGGCGCTGATGGGGCCATCTTTGTGCTCTTCATGAGGGGATCTCCGGCAGGAGCACGTCCTGAGGACGTTTGTCGTCGCGAAGCCCGAGAAAAACCGGCTGGCGGAGCTTTCTGTCCGCGGTCCATTCCTGAAAGGAGATTTGGGCGATGAGCCGCGGGGCGAGAAAAACCAAGCCTTTCCCGCCTGGAGGGTCCAACAATGCGGGTCGCGATCTCACGATTGGCTGAAACTTCCGATAGAGCTCAGCGAGTGTTTTCTGATCGAACCCCGTTCCGACTTTGCCGACGTAATGCAGCCCGTCCCTGCCGTAAGCGCCGAGCAGAAGCGCGCCGAAATGTTCGCGCGAGCCAGCCGGCCTGGTATACCCGGAAATCACGAACTCATCTTCCTGGTGAACCTTCACCTTCAGCCACCTGGTTGAACGCGCCTCCACATACGGGGCGGAAAGATCTTTCGCGACCAATCCCTCGTACCCCCGGCGCTTCGCGATGCGAAAAGCTTCGAGACCGTTGGTTGCGAGCCTGTGCGAGGGCGACAACACCTTACTGGCGCCGATCGATCGTTCCATCGCTTTGCGCCGCACAGCCAGGGGTTCACGCCGCAGATCCCTGCCATCAAGAAAAAGGCAATCGAAGACGGCGTACACCGGTTCGCCCTTGCCCTGCTGCAGAAGCTGGAAACGGGAAACTCCCTTTTTGTCGAACACAACAACCTCGCCATCAAGAAGGAGCGTGACGGGCCGGAGGCTCCGTATGGCCGCTGCAATTTGAGGCAAGTTTTCCGTTTTATCTTTTCCGTTTCTGGAGAGCAGCCGGACCCGGTCTTCTTCCTTGTAGGCAAGCATCCTGTCCCCGTCGTATTTTTCCTCATAGTCCCATCCGGGTTTATCGAATGGCTGAGGAGCGAGTGTGGCCAGCATAGGCTGCGCTCGAAATGGAATCCGGTTGTTCATGACAGGCGCTTCCCTCGCGCCATGCGCTTCCCCGTTGGCTTCGCGTTCTTTTTGATTCGCACCTTGCCGGACGGATCCCCCTGCGCAGCTCTTTCCGTGTCGCCTCCCCCGTCCTGTGCAATCTCCGCAAGAAGACGCCGGGTCGTTACGGAGCGCGGCTCTTCCTCAGTCACATCCTTCGCGGATGCAAATTGATCGCGATGTTTGATCAGAAGCCAGGCGGATCCGGCAGGAACTTTCCCATAGCCGCGGATACGAACCAGGACCCACGCGCCTTTGAGTTTCTGGCCTTGAAGAGTGAACTTGATTTCTCCTTTTTGCAAGGAACCATCCACATCGGCTTTTTCGGGATTCCAGGTTCCCTGATCCCATAACATCACTGTTCCCGCTCCATATTGACCGCTGGGAATCACCCCCTCGAAGCCGGCGTATTCGGCCGGGTGATCTTCAGTCCGCATGGCGAGGCGCTTTACTGCCGGATCGAGCGAGGGACCCTTTGGAATGGCCCAGGAAAGGAGAACGCCACGCCATTCCAGACGAAGATCGTAGTGCAGGCGCGAGGCCATATGCTTCTGCACGGCGTAGATCAGCGGTCCATTCTCTTTTTCGACATGGTCCGCGCCCCGCGGCTCAGGCGTCACTCCAAACTGGCGCTTCCTCCGGTATGGATCGAGATTCATACGCGCATTTGATGCCAGGATTATACTTTTGTTTCGCCGCCGCGAGTCAATAGTTGCAGCCTGGCCGGCGCGAAGAGACCTGGATCTGAGCATAGTGGACCGCGAGAATCTGCCCGCTTCCCTATGGGCAAATTGAGTTTGCTATCGATGCGCGGAGCGTGGGGTTCGGCCCCAGGCCAGGATATTGCAGAAAACTGCGAAGTTGCCCTGTCGCACCGGTAATCTCCCTCAACAATTCCCGCAGTTTCGCGAATTCACGAGGGAACCGCGACCTCGCGATCCGTTTCCTCGAATATTATCAGCGGTTTAGGTATGGCCCACGCCGTGCAATAGGAAGGGTGGGGTTAAGGAACCATCGAACTGCCAAGCCAAATCTGAAACGAAAGGGAAATGAAATGAGCATTGAGGTAACTACGGCGAAACAGGCAATCCACGATAAGCTCGAGTCCCGGATCAAGACCGCTGAGGCCAAGCTGCAAACACTGAAAGCACGGGCCGAGGCCGCAAAGGCCGACGTCGAAATCAAGGCGATCGTCGATCTGCTGACCCGCAAGGAAGAGCTCCATCGGAAGCTGCAGGAGTTGAAGAAGTCGGGGGAAGCCCGGTGGGAGATCGTAAAGGCCGATCTCGTTCTACGGATCGCGACCTTTGAGAAGGCGGTCGAGGGAATCGAAGCGAAGGTGAAGGCGCTCTGAAGCACGCAGGCCCCCGAAGTCTTCGTCGCCAGAGTGGAAAAACGCCTGTTGTGTTGGCCGCAGAGGGCGAGGACATATTCGTAATTCCCGCGAACCGGAAAAAGATTCTCGCCCTCGCGGTGGGTTGAAAACCAGGGCGCTCAAGTTGAGCTCCCGTATGAATGGGAGGTCGTATGCGCCTCTCATCAACGAATGAACAAAGAGGAGGAAACATCATGGCAAATCGCACTACAAACGCATTCAAGGAAATTACCGGGGTATCCGCCGGATGGGCAGTCATCATGATCATTCTGGGATTGCTGGCTGTATTCATTCCGCTTGCCGCGGGCATCGGCATCGCTCTACTGGTCTCGTGGATCATCGTGTGGGGCGGCTTCACATACATCGCATTTGCATTCTCCGGCCGGGACGCCGGAGCTTTCGCCTGGCGATTGCTGATAGGGATCATCTATGTTGCCGGCGGCGGCTATCTGCTGTTTCACCCGCACCTCGCGCTGGAGTCCCTCACCCTGGCCATGGCGGTGCTCTTCCTGCTGGAAGGTGTGCTAGAGATTGCCATGTTCTTCCGGTTCCGGGTCGATTCGGGTTCGGGATGGGTTCTCTTCGACGCCATCGTCACGCTGCTGCTGGCATACCTGATCTGGCGGCCCTGGCCTTCCAGTTCAGCCTGGGCCATCGGTACGATCCTGGGCATCAACCTCATCTTGAGCGGCGTCACCTGGCTCATGTGCTCGATGGCGGCCCGCAAAGCACTGGAAGAGTTAAACGGATGAGCGGCAATTGTTTCATGCTCGCCATTGAGCTCGAACTCTGGCTGCTTGCGGCCGCCACGCTCGCCGGCCTGAAGAACGCGCAGCGGGCATTAATCTGGAAGTTGTGAAGGGAGAGATTACCATGTTGAACGGAATGAATTTGGCGTTTGTTCAAGGCAGCTCGGAGATGATTCATGAGTGGGGTTGGTTCCTCGCATTTGGAATTGTGCTGGCGCTGCTCGGCACAGCCGCAGTTGTCCGGTCTTTCGCGGCTACGGTCGCCTCAATGATGTTTTTCGGATGGCTGCTGGTGTTCGCCGGCGCCTTCGAGTTCGCCGGCGCGCTCATGGTCGGGCACTGGACCGGTTTCTTCCTGCATCTGCTGGCCGCGATTCTCTTTCTGGTCACCGGTTTCCTGGTGTTGAGAAGGCCGGTGATCAGCGCCGAGGTCGCGACGCTCTTGATGTCGATGTTTTTCCTGATCGGCGGGCTCTACCAGGTTGTGGCATCCTTAGTGGCCGGGCTGCCGGGCTCGGGCTGGGAGGTTCTCGCCGGAGTGATCGCATCGATCATGGGGATTGTATTGCTGCTTGAATGGCCCATTTCCGGGCTTTGGGCCATCGGCCTCTTTGTTGGAATCGATCTGATCTTCAGCGGCTGCTCCTGGATCGCTCTGGCCCTTGCCGTTCGCAAGTTTTGAGCGGAACGCGACGCAAGCCGGCACATGGGTTACAATGTTCGCCTGACAGGGCTAACGGCACATCACCCAAGGGGAAATCTGTCCATGTCGCCCAACACTGATCAAAACCCTGCCGCGTCTGGCGGCCTGACTGCTCTGGAAGCTCAGGCGCGGCTCGGTCAGTTCGGGCCAAATGAACCTGCGGCGACAACACACTACTCGCCTGTCGCCGACCTCTTGCACGTGTTCATGAATCCGCTGACGCTGATCCTGCTGATTGCCGCGGGGGCATCGGCATTCCTGGGCGACGCGATCGATGCGGGCATCATTGGCGCCATTGTTCTGCTTAGCGGAGTGATGGACTTCAGCCAGACCTATCGCTCGCAACGGGCCGTCGAACGATTGCACGACCAGGTGGCTCCGACGGCAACCGTCCAGCGTGACGGCGCGTGGAAAGAACTCCGGCGGCGCGACGTTGTCCCCGGAGATTTGGTCCGTCTCTCCGCCGGAGATATGGTTCCCGCGGACGCGCGCCTTCTGGTTGCGCGCGATCTCTACGTGCTGCAGGCGGCGTTGACGGGCGAGTCGCTTCCCGCCGCAAAGGCTGCAACCGCGGAGCCGGCCTCGACCAAAGCGGATGCGCCCAACATGGTCTTTCTGGGTACATCGGTGGTGAGCGGAACAGCAATCGCGGAGGTCGTCGCTACGGGTCCTCGAACGGCCTTTGGCGACATCGCGGCCCGGCTCGCCGCCCGCCCGGAAGCGACCGCCTTCGACCGGGGTTTGCGGGATTTCAGCCGCCTGCTCGCGGCAACGGTCTTTTTTCTCGTGCTCTTTCTGATTGCCGTCGGAATCATACGCCACCGCGATCCGTTTCAGTCCCTGCTGTTTGCCGTAGCGCTGGCCGTTGGCCTGACCCCGGAATTCCTGCCCATGATTACCTCGGTGACGCTCTCCAAGGGCGCCGTCGCCATGGCGCGCAAGAAGGTCATCGTCAAGCATCTTTCATCCATCCAGAACCTCGGCAGCCTGGATGTGCTTTGTAGCGATAAGACGGGAACGCTCACCACCGGAACCATGTCCTTCGATCGCTCTCTCGATGCCTTTGGCAAGCCATCCAGCCGCGCGCTGGAACTGGGGTTTCTCAACAGCAAATTCGAGACCGGCATTCGCAGTCCACTCGACGAAGTCATCGTTCATCAGAGTCCGCAAAACATTGAGGGTTACACCAAATGCGACGAGATTCCCTTCGACTTCGAGCGCAAGCGGCTCTCCATCGTGGTGGAGCGGCAATCGCAGCGGGTTCTCATCACCAAGGGCGCTCCGGAAGGAATCATCTCGCTCCTCTCCGGTTACGAGATCGATGGCAAGGTCGAACCCATTGGGGAGGATGTCATCAAGCGGATTCGTAATGCCAGCGATGATCTGAATGGCCAGGGATACCGTTCGCTTGCCGTGGCGTACGTCAATGTCCCCGCGCGCGCAGACTATTCAGTTCAGGACGAGCGCAACCTGATCCTGGCGGGCTTCCTGACCTTCTCCGATCCGCCGCTGCCAGACGCCGCCCAGATCCTGGCTTCGCTCAAACAGGATGGAATCGAGGTCAAGGTCATCTCCGGCGACAACGACCTGGTCACCGCCCACATTTGCGCGCAGGTCGGACTGGACGCCAGACACATTGTGACGGGCGACGATCTTGTGAATATGACGGATCCCGCGCTGGCTCACGACGCCGAGGAGTCGAACGTCTTCGCCCGCATCTCTCCAGCGCAGAAGAACCGGATTCTCATGGCTCTCAAGCACAATGGCCATGCGGTCGGCTTCATGGGCGACGGCATCAATGATGCGCCTTCGCTGCACGCGGCCGATGTCGGCATTTCCGTGTCCAGCGCAGCCGACGTGGCTCGCGAGTCTGCCGACGTGATTCTCATCGAGCCCGGCCTTCGCGTCCTCCATGACGGCATCATCGAGGGGCGCAAAGCCTTCGGCAACGTGATGAAGTACATCCTGATGGGCACAAGCTCGAACTTCGGAAATGTATTCAGCATGGCCGGAGCTTCGCTCTTTCTGCCCTTCCTGCCCATGCTGCCCACGCAAATCCTGTTAAACAACTTCCTCTACGACCTGGCCCAGATTACGATTCCAACGGACAATGTCGATAACACCTATCTGATCAAGCCCCAGCACTGGGATATGGGCGTGATCCGTAACTTCATGGTATTCGTCGGACCCATCAGTTCCATCTTCGACTTTCTGACCTTCTACGTACTGCTGCATTTCCTCCATGCGAGTCAGGCGCAGTTTCATACGGGCTGGTTTGTTGAGTCGCTGGCCACGCAGACCCTGGTCGTCTTCATCATCCGCACGTCGAAGAATCCGCTGCGCAGCCGCCCCAGCGGTCCGTTGTTGGCAACCTGCCTGGCGGTCGTGGCCATCGGCATGTACTTGCCGTTCAGCCCGCTGGCGAGCGTGCTCGGCTTTACTCCGCTGCCGTTCAGCTATTTTGTTTTCGTAGCCGTCGCGACCGGAATCTATCTACTGCTCGTGGAGGCCGCCAAGCGGGTTCTTCTCCATAGGGCAACCCATAACAACACGCACAAACCTGGAAACCCAGTGGTGGCCGCAGCCTAGCTGGGTGGGCGAGGTGAATTATGAACGAACCGGAATCGTCACCTGGGAAACACGGCCGCGAGGATGAAAGGAAGCGCCAGGAGCAAAACCGGCGCCGTTTTCATTTCGCCATTACCTACCTGATTGCCAGCCTGCTTGTCTTGTGGCTGTTCCCGCTCTTGTTCGTGAATCAGGCGGCCCGTAACGCTGAAATTCCTTACAGCGAGTTCAAACAGAAAGTGGCTGCTGGACAGATTGCCGATGCAACCATCGGCGATAAAAGCATCGTTGGTGATATGAAAAACGCCCAACAGGGCAATTCTCCCGCGACCGTCCCGTTCAATACCGTGCCAGCCCCTGCCGGCGACCCCCAGTTGATTGAACAGTTACAAAACGCAAATGTAACTTACCACTTTGAGCGCCAGGCGAATCCCTTAGGTGGAATCCTGATTGCGAACGTTTTGCCGCTCCTGCTCCTGGGCGCATTCTGGTACATGGCCTACCGGGGAGCCGGGGCAGCTGGCGGCGGAATGGGCGGCGTTTTCGGCGTCGGCAAGAGCAAAGCGATTGAGGTCAAGCCTGAGGATGTTACGGTTACCTACAAAGATGTGGGCGGAGCGGATGAAGCCATCGCCGAGTTCCAGGAGATCATTCAGTTTCTCAAAAGCCCGGAGCAATTCGCTCAACTCGGCGGGCATATCCCCAAGGGTGTGCTGCTGGTCGGGCCGCCGGGCACCGGCAAAACGCTGCTGGCCAAAGCAACGGCCGGCGAGGCCCAGGTCGCGTTCTTCGAGACCAGCGGCTCCGAGTTCGTGGAGATGTTCGTCGGGGTGGGCGCCGCGCGCGTGCGCGACCTCTTCGAGCAGGCGCGCAAGGCGGCTCCCGCGATCGTCTTCATCGACGAGATCGACGCCATCGGCCAGAGCCGGGGAGGCGTGGCGCGCATGGGCAGCAACGACGAGCGCGAGCAGACTCTCAATCAACTGCTGGCCGAGATCGACGGCTTCAAGACCGATGCCAGCGCACCGGTGATTATCATGGCCGCCACCAACCGCCCTGAGGTGCTCGACCCGGCACTTCAACGCGCTGGCCGCTTCGATCGCCAGATCGCCATCGGCAATCCGGATCTCATCGGCCGCGTGCAGATCCTGAAGATTCACAGCAAGAACGTCAAGCTGGCAGCGGACTTCGACCTGGAGCGGGCGGCCCGGATCACGGCCGGTTTCAGCGGCGCCGATCTGGCTAATGCCATGAACGAGGCGGCGCTGCTCGCTGCCCGGCATAAGGCCGCGACAGTTACACTGGATGATTTCGAGGCTGCGATCGAACGGGTGATTGCGGGCTCGGAGAAGAAGAGCCGGGTGATGAACGAGCAGGAGCGGACCACGGTTGCATACCATGAGTCCGGCCACGCGTTAGTGGCTGAACTTGTGCCCCATGGTGAACCGGTCAGCAAGATCAGCATCGTTCCCCACAGCCGAGGGGCACTGGGCTACACCATGCAGATGCCCACCGAAGACCGCTATCTCCTCACCAGCGACGAATTGAAGGACAGGATCGCCGTGATGCTGGGCGGGCGGGCCGGCGAAATCGCGGAGTTCGGGACCATCAGCACCGGGGCCAGCGACGACATTCAGCGGGCAACCGAGTTGGCCCGCCGCATGGTGACGGAATTCGGCATGAGCGAGAAGCTCGGCTCGGTGCGCTACGCGGGCCAGCAGCTGCAATACCTGGGCGGATCGGTCGAGGACAATAGCCAGATCAGTCCGGAGACACGCCAGGTGATCGACACGGAAGTTCAGCGTCTGGTGACCGAACAATACGAGCGTGCTCAGGCGCTGCTGAAGGACCACCGTGCGGCCCATAGAACATTGGCCCAGCAACTGCTGAAGCAAGAGACGGTGAGCGGTAGTGAAGTGAAGGAGGCGCTGGAGAATAGTTCGAGTCCAGAATCTCTCGCCGGTGGCGCCCAGTTGCAAGGGAGGGAGGCTTGATGCGAAGAGCAATGCCGTCTCTCTTGTTGTTGGTCTTAATCGCCGCGGTCGCCCCATCCGGCTCCGCACAGTCGAATCCGCGCCTGCAAGCATTTTTCCGTGAAAATGTCGGGTTGAGTCAGGATCAGATCTACGACATCCGGAGTGGAATCCCGGTGGTAAAGATTCTTCCCGCTCGTACGCCAGCCGAGGTTTTTCTGTTTGGCGCGGTCTACATTCACGCTGCGCCTGAAAGTTACCTGCAGTTTGTCCTGGATTTCGACCGTCTTCGCAGGCTTTCCGGATACCTCGCGCTCGGAGTCTTCGGGAATCCGCCGCAACTCGCTGACTTGAACGGCCTTTCGTTAGCCCCCGACGATATCCGGGACTTGCAGAAGTGTTATCCCGGTAACTGCATGATTCAGTTGCCCGGCAGCACGATGGAAGAACTTCACCGGTCTATCGATTGGTCGGCCCCCAACATGAGCCAGCAAGTTGACCAATTCATGCGCAACAAGGCGCTGAATCTCCTGCTCGCCTATCAGCGCGAGGGCAACCGGGCGCTGGGGGTCTATAACGATAAGCGCGACCTTGCCGAGGTGGCCCAACAATTCGCATACATGCTCAGCTACACCAAGGCCTTGCCGGAGCAACTGCCGGATTTCTACAACTACCTTCTCGCCTATCCCGACGCGAAACCCGAGAATGTCGAAGACCGGTTTTATTGGGCCAAGGTGAAATTCGGATTGAAGCCCACAATCCGAATGATTCACCTGGCGACGATGCGTGGAGGCCCCGCCGACGATGTTGTCTATGCCATCGCCGAAAAGCAGCTCTATTCGAGCCACTACTTTGACACCGCGCTGGATCTCTCCTTCTGCGTCCGGGGCCGTGACAACCCGAGGCATCCCGGCTTCTACCTGATCATGGCTATGGGTACCGAACAATCCAGCTTGGTTGGATTCAAGGGGGAGATGATTCGCCGCGTCGCCGTGGGCCGTTCGGCTTCCGATCTCCAGG
>JBEKZR010000010.1:0-25176 GCA_049509715.1 Occallatibacter sp.
CACGGATAACGTGGCCAGCAGGAGATGCTCCAGCAATTCGTCCGACTTGGCCTTTGCCGTCTCTCCATAATTCCTGGTCGTCGTCACTGTTACGTCGTTGGGTATCGTCACGCCCTGCATCTCATGCACGCGCTTGAGCACCGCATTCGAGATATCGGTTGCATTCGTTCCCTTGCGCTTGGCTACGGTAATCGTCACCGCCGGATACTGGCGCAATCCCTGTTGCGCTGTGGCGCTCGCGTTCGTCGTGCCGTAGACCACATAGTCCGACGGCTCCGCGGCGCCATCGACAATCTTGTCAGCCACGTCGCGCAGATACACCGGATGCCCGCGCACCACGCCCACCACCACTGCTTCCAGATCCTCGCGGCTGTTGAAGAGGTTGCCGGCGTCAACTCGGACCTCCTGATTGTTATCGGAGAAGTTTCCTGCCTGCACGCTCGCATTTGCGGCTTGCAAATGTCCAACGATTGCCATAGGCGATAAGCCGTAGGCACTCAGCTTTTCCGTACTTAGCACAACGCGCATGGTGCGTGGAAGGCCGCCGATGATCGTCGTCTCAGATACATCGGAAATTTGCGCAATGTTGTGTTGCATCTCGTCCGCGATGGCGCGCAGTTGATAGCTGTTGTAATGCTCGCCCCACAGCGTCATGGCCAGGATCGGCACATCGTCGATGGAGCGGGCCTTGATCAGCGGCTGCGAAACTCCGGGCGGCATGCGATCGAAGTTCGAGTAGAGCTTGCTATAGACCTTGATCAGCGCATCTTCCTGGGGCGTGCCGACCAGAAAGCGGACAATCACCAGGCTTTGACCCGGAGCCGATGTCGAGTACACATACTCGACGCCGGAGATCTGATGCACCAGGTTCTCGATGGGCAGCGTCACGCGCTGTTCCACCTCCGCCGGGGATGCGCCCGGCATTGCGGTGGCTATGTCCAGCATCGGAACCAGAATCTGCGGCTCCTCCTCGCGGGGAATGATAGCGACCGCGAAGATTCCAAGGGCCAGCGACGCGGCAATAAAGAGCGGCGTCAGCTTGGAGTTGAGAAAGGAGTGAGCAAGGCGTCCGGCAATACCAAGTTCCTGCTTGGAGGGTTCTGGCTTCATGGCTGGACCTCAATGCGCTTGCCGGCAAGATCGCGGTCGGAGGGCGCGTCGACGAGTTTTTCTCCGGAGGAGATGCCCGACAGAACTTCTACGAGATTCCCTTGTATTGCGCCCAAAGTGAGAGTACGAAGCTGTGCAATTCCCTGGCCGTCGAGAACGTATACCGATGCGAGCGAACCGCGCATAACGACGGCGGATCGCGGAATGAGTATCGCTTGCCGAGTACCGTTGGCAAACTCCACTGTTCCATACATACCGGCGCGCAACTGACTCGAAGAAGGCAAGTCGATCTTAATCAGAAAGCTATGGCTCGCCGGGTCGGCGGCAGGAACAATCTCCGCGACTGTGCCCGCAAGGCTCGTGGAATTGCCGCCATCGATCGCCACCTGCGTCCTCATCCCCTTGTGAATCGCGCCGATCGCCGACTCATCTACCGTAGCGTCGAGTTGTAGGGCTCCGGCCTGGTCCACCTGAAGCAGAGGCACGCCTGGCGAGGCCATCGTTCCCGGATCGGCCATGCGTGCCGTCACTATGCCGGAGAAGGGAGCAAGCAGTCGCGTATAGCCCCGCATGGTGCGTGCGCCGCTTTCCTGGGCTTGTGCCGCGCCGGTCTGTGCGCGCGCCGCCTCAAGTCTTGCAGCCGCAGACTCGGCGCGACGCGCAACTTCATCCATCTCCTGCGGACTCACGCTCTTCTCGGCCTGCAGTTGCCGATAGCGCTCCAGCGTGCTGGCCGCCAGCGTGGCGTCAGTTTGTGCAGCGGCCTGTTCGCTCTGCGCTGCCTTCACCGCATCCTGCGCCTGATCCGCCGAGGCGCGCAGAGTCGCATCGTCGAGCACGACCAGGGTTTGTCCAGCTCGCACGCTGTCCCCCTCGCGAACCAGAACCTGCTGGATGCGGCCCATAACCTGCGCGGACACAATCGCGGTCTCCCGTGCGTGAACGGTTCCCGTGGAACGCACATACAGCGGCACTTCAAGCTGTTGGCTCTCCACTACTCGCGCCTGCATGGTTTGTACGGCCGCCGGTGAAGCCGATTCGCCGCCATGACAACCGGCTAACATCACCGCGGAAACAGCAAGCAAACTTGCCCGTAAGACGATCTTCATTGCAAATCCTCCGCCGCATCGGGAGTCAGCGTCCCTGTCGCGTATAGCAGTTCGGTATAGGCCATGGCATTGCCGTAGACGGCATGCCAGTAACTTGATTGGCTCTGCCGCTCGGCATCCTCAGCTCGAAGCAGATCGGTGATGGTGGCAAGCCCCGCGCCGTAACGGTTCTTGACAATGCGGAGACTCTCGGCCGATTCGTCCATCGCGGCCCGCGCGGTCTCAAGTGAGAGTTCCGCTGTCCGGCGGTGAATGTGTGCCTGGCTTACTTCCAGCCGCACATGCTGTTGCGAAGCAGCCAGTTGGGCGTCGATCCGTTGCTTCGCGGCGCTCTCCCGCGCAAGCTGGGCGCGCTTGCCCATGGGCAGAATGTCTACGCTGATCTGAACGCCGGCCACCCAGTTGTTCCCTCCCGAGCCCACAAAGGATGTCCGGTCTTCTTCCCAGTTTCCGTAGGCGTTCACGCGAGGACCAAAGTCCGACTTTGCCGCTCCCAGGGCTGACGTCTGCGCCGATTGCACCTGCCCCAGCGCCGCCAGATCAGGCCTCGCCTTTGCCGCTGTTGCCATCTCCTCTTCCAGCGGTAGCTGAGGGAACGTATGCGGCTCGATCGGCTCCAGTTCGGTTGCCTTCAGGTCCCTGGCGCCCATGGCCTCGCCCAACTCCGCCCACGCCAGTTCCAGATCCCCCTGGGTCGCAATCAGCTCCTGCTTGCGGGCGGCCACATTTACCTGAGCCGACATACGGTCCGACTCCACCGCCAGCCCGGCCTTGACGTGATCGTCCACTGACGTCAGTAGCGCCGCCGCCGTCTCCTGTTCATGCTGGGCAACATCGGTCTCCCGCTCTGCAAAGAGCACCGACTCGTATGCCTGCACAACATTGAAAACGATCTTCTGATCCACGGCCTTTACGCCTGACGCGGCACTCTTTTGCATCAGGTCGGCGCCATGAATCGTCTTCTGCGTCTTGAACGAGTCAAATGCCATCCAGGAGCCGGAGAGACGCGTTGAAAAGTTGCCAATCGGCTGAGGAAAGTTCAGCGCGTTCAGTGCAAAGTCGGCCTGCGTAAATTGCCGCTGCCGGAGACGGGTGCCGAAGACATACACGGGATCGTCTCCGCGCGAGATGTCTTCAGTAAAGTTGAGTTGCGGCAAGAGTTGAGCGCGCGCCATCGCTGCCGCGGCCTTGACGTCGCTCAAGTCGGCGCGTGCAATTGCGGCTTGAGGGCTCTGCCGCAGGGCCTCGTCGATGGCTTGGCGAAGCGTCAGCGGATCTTGCGCCATGGCGGCCAATCCTCCTATACAAAGCAGGAGCGAAAGGCCCATGGATCGATAAAGGCGAGAAGTCATTGGGTGAAATGTCCTTGGGCGGTGCGTTCATATAAATAAAGTCATGGTATGGGGAATTCGTTACAAAAGAGGTGAAATAAAATCGGCCAGTGGCTGCGATGCCCGTGCCGACTCGGCTTCCGAAGAGAGAAGCAGCAAACTTTGAAGATACCCGATGCAACTTGAGCCCTGCCTGATGCCAGCGAAGGACGCTCTCCGGCTGAACGAGGATCAATGCCCGCTATTTTGGCGAACCACGGGGCAACTGTTTATCTACAAATCGTCAGAACCGGACATTCGGCATCGACTATGATCCGAAAAGCCCCAGATCTTCTCATGTCCATGCTCAGATGTGAAGTCTTTTGGATGCCGAGGACGAGGAGATCTATGGAATGCTTTCCGATGTGTTCAAGGATTCGATCGTGAGCGCTGCCTACCGCCACAAAGGTTTTCGGATCGCACAATTCTTTTGCCTTTTGCGGGACAAGGCCATCGATAGCATCAAAGAAGCGGTGCTGGAGATCGGATAGTATCTCTGGATGCTCGATGGCGGCATCGTGAATCACATTCAGCACGTCAATCTCGGCTCCGAATGCTTTTGCGAGTGTCACCGCATAGCTTGCTGCACTGGCTGCAGCCGCCGAAAAGTCGGTGGCAAAGAGAACCCTCTCAAATGGAAGAGTCTTTGAAGAGACGGGTTGAACCTGCGGGCCAACGGTAAGCGCTGGCCAACGAGTAGACCGTAGGATCTTCTCAGCAACGGAGCCAATGATCCCTCGTTCTAACCTCCCTCCCCCATGTGTTCCCAACACGATCATGGATGGCCCATTTGTATCCGCCAATTCAGAGATTACCTGTCGCGGCTCGCCTTCCAGAAGAATAGGGCTGGCTTTCACCGAATCTATTCCCAGTCGAAGCGCCTCCTTCGACAGGAGGTCAGTCAGGTTGGTTCTCTGCTGGCTCACCTTCCGATCGCCGATCTCAACTTCCAAGGCAGCCTGAGTGCGCATAAAAGCGTGAGCAACCAGAAGCTTTGCGGAGAAATAGGCAGCCATTCCTGCTGCATAAAGTCCGGCGTTCTGGGAACAAGGAGAGAAGTCTGTAGCGTATATAACCGTGTTCAGGTTTAGAACCGGCTTGTCATCGACGGTATTCATCATGGCTGCCTCCCTCGAAAAGTTCAGTAACAGGACGATCAACCCTGTTGCGCTGACTCTGGCATGATGCAACTCGTCTTTGAGGGACGAAGTGTCCTTCACCGGCCGTGATGCCGGCAACTGTCTCATAGGGTGATGGAGCATCGTCAAACCACTTACGAGTAGAGATCGAACTGCCGAATTCCTTCAGATCGAGGCCCCCCACAGGCGCTCTACGCTCATCCAGGCTGTCCACAGTTGCACGGAAGACCTTGCGCTTAAAGGTTTCAATCATGGCCTTTCACCTGTCTGGTAGTTCAGCGTGGCAAGAGCGAGCCGGTATTGGTACTGCGAATCTGTGTTGCCAATTGCGGCATCGGTCTGTTGAAACTGCGCCTGGCTCAGCTCCACGATCGAACTGAGTCCCAGTTGGTAGCGGGTTTGCGCCAGTTGGAGAGCGAGGTTCGCTTCTCTCAGAAGCTCGTCTGTCACAGCGACACGTAGGTACGCAGTATTTGCCGCAAGCCATGCAGTGCGAACATCTCGAGCAATCCTGTCACGGAGATCGCGGCTCTGTTCCGAGGCGGCCTGAGCGCGGATAGACGCTTCCTTTGCCTGGGCCGAGTAGAGGAAGCCATTGAAGATCGGAATATTCATGTTCACGCCGATGCCGCCCCACCAATTCGCAACGTAGTATTGTGCGGGACGGATGGGGACGCTGCCTGCGGTTCCCGCAGCGCTTATGCTGGGCAACATCTGATCGCGCTGTGCGCGGCTGAACTTGACGGCTGCCTGCTGGCTATAAGTCAGGGCCTGCAGGTCCGGCCGTTGCTGGAATGCGAGTTGCAGAAGTTGATCCGGATCAGTTGGAGGAGCTTTCAAGGTAGCATCATCCTCGACCAGTTCGTATGTCACCTGCCGGTCGAGCCCCAGAACCGCATCCAATGCCGCCATTGTCGAATCAACATTGTTTTGAGCATCCAGCAGTAACAATTTGGCCTGAGACAAGTTGACGTCAGCAAAGCTCAAGTCGAGAGTCGATTTGAGTTTGTTCTTTGTCAACTCACTGACCTGTATTTCAGTGGTCTGCCTTGTATCGACGTTTTGTTGCGCAACCTTGAGCAGCGCCTGGGCCTGAAGAGCATTGAAAAACGCTTGGTCAGTGGCAAGAACTATATCTTCAGTTGTGGCCAGAGCATTCGCGTCCTGCGCTTTCTCCTGGAGCTTTGAAGATGCCACCAGATTGCTAGTTCTTCCAAAGTCGGTAATGAGTTGAGTAAATCCTCCCCCGGCTCCCGCATGCTCAAAGAGACGCGAGGCCGTGAGCGAGCCCGCGGAGATGCGGCTTGCGTTTTCCGCATCCTCGGCGGTAATACTGGCCGTTCCCGTGGGCAACTCCGCGGCTCTGGTTTCACGGACAACCTGGTGCTGCGCCAGAGCAAGCAGATGGGCAACACTGACCCGCGGGTTGTTCTTGATAGCAAGCTTCTCGGCATCGGACTGCGCCAGGCGCGGGCGCCCGTTGGGACCGGCGTCATCAGCCTTCGCTGGTAGGACTGCTTCCGTGCCCGACTGCATCGGCGTTGCAGTTTGCTGCGCGAGCGCAACGAGCGAGATTTGCGGCGCATCCGGCAGCTGCGGTCTTGCACTTGTTGCCTGTCCGGAAAGAGGGCCGGAACAGATGAATAGAAGCGCAAGCAGGAACGCGGAGCAGAGCCTTCGGTCCTTTGTGCAGTTCATCCTTCGAATACCTCCTCCGCAGTCGCAGACCGCTTATCGCGCCTGCCGTGAACGATCAGATAAACTGCTGGAACTAGAAAGACGGTCACAACCACCGAAACAGCCAGGCCGCCGATGACTGCCCGCGCCAGCGGCGCATATTGCTCGCTGCCGGCCTCCAGGCCGAGCGCCATCGGGATCATGCCCAGCAGGGTTGCCAGCGAAGTCATCAGGATCGGGCGCAGGCGGATCTTGCAGGATTTGATGACAGCTTCCAGGAGCGGCAGCCCATCTTTATGCAGAGTGGTGGCGAATTCGACGATCAGAATGCTGTTCGAGACCACGATGCCGGTCATCATGATCACGCCCATTAACGACATGATGTTCAGCGTGCTCCCTGTGACCAGAAGGATCATGACTACCCCTACGAGGCCTGGCGGAATGGCCATGAGAATGATGAATGGATCGATGAACGAGGCGAACTGAGCCATCAGGATCAAGTACACCAGGAGCACCGCAATGATCAGTCCCAGGCCAAACTCCGCGAACGAGCGGTTCATGCTGACCACGGCGCCGCGCACCGTCAGCACCGTGTTCTTGTCGGTCCTGGTGCTGGCCACAAGCTTGTCGATCTCGGCGCCGATTCTTTGCAGCGCCTCGGTTTTGGTGGAGACATAGATGTCGATCACGCGCCGGATCTGGTAATGATCCACTTCCGTTGGAGTATTGATCAGCTTTATATCCGCGACCGAGCTCAAGGGCGTATACCCGGATGTGTGGTCGCCTCTCCACAATGCAGCCGATTGGACTGAAGCCTGGCGAGCATCCTGCTGGGGACTGTAACCGGCCGGCTGAACGCCGCGCAGAGGAATACTCTCGAAGTCCTGCATCGACATGTTGTTGAGATAGCGGTTGGCGTACTGGACAGTCACCATGTAGTTATTGCCGCTCTTGGGATCGATCCAGTAACTGGGCGCGATCATGCCGTCCGAGGTCATGGCGGTAATCACGTTATCCACGACGTCCTTGGCGGAGAGCCCGATCAAGCTGGCCTTCTCGCGGTCGATGTTCAGCGCAATGCCCGGGTAATCGATATCCTGCGGGATGTAAACGCCGCTCACGTTGGGCAACGACTTGATCTTTTCGGCGAGGGTATTGGCCAGAGCGAAGGCTTCATGCATGTCCATCGAGCTGACCTGGACATCGATCGGAGCCGGCAAGCCCTGGTTGATCACCCCATCGACGAGGCCGCCTGCCTGGTAGTAGGCGGTAAGCTCGGGCATCTCGCGTGAGAGCTTCTCGCGCACGCGCCGCATGTACTCGTAGCTGCCCACGCGGTGGCGCTCCTTCAGGCTGACCTCCACGAACGCCGTATCCATCGAGGCGTTGGTGGTGTAGATTGCCGAAAGGTCGGGATAGACGCCGATGTTGCAGACGATCATATCCAGGTCAGAGGGCTCGACCATGCCGCGAATGATGGTCTCAACCCTGGCGATGTAGTCGTTGCTGGCCTCCAGCCGTGTGCCGCTGGGCATGCGCACGTCGATGATGAATTGCCCTGGATCGGTGCGGGGAAAGTAGGCGCGGCCCAGGAAGGGGAAGGCCGCCGCGAGCACCAGGGCCACGCCGCCCAGGATCGCCGCCGCGGTAAGGCCGGGCCGCCGCATTGCCCGTTTGGCAAGACCCTCGTACCAGCTCAACATGCGCTCATACTTCTCGTTGAACCGTCTCTCGAAGCGCGTGAAGATGCCCAACTTCGAAGTTTCGAAGTGTTCGCCTTCGTCTTTCAGGCGAATGAATCTGGCGCAGTAGAGCGGCACCACCGTCATGGCGAAGAAGTACGAAGCGAAGATCGACAACACCACGCCCAGTGCCAACGGCGTGAAGATGTACTTGCTGATGCCGTTGAAAAAGGTAACCGGGAAGAACACGATGGAGGTAGTGAAGGTGGCGGCCAGCACCGCCATCGAGACTTCCGTTCCACCCCTCTCCGCGGCAGCGGTAGGCGATTCTCCCATCTCCATGTGGCGGAAGATATTTTCGAGCACGATGACGCCGTTGTCGATGAGCCGGGAGAAAACCAGCGCCAGGCCGCCCAGGATCATGGTATTGATGGATCCGCCCATGGTATTGGAGATCAGCAGGCAGACCACCATGGAGAGCGGAACGGAGAGCAATACGGCAATGGTGGCGCGCGGGCTGCCCAGGAAGATCAGGATCATCACCCCAGTCAGCACCAGTCCGATAGTCGCTTCCCTCGTGACATTTCCGATCGCCAGCTTGACGAAGACCGACTGGTCGAAGACCACCGCCGTCTTCAGCGATGCGGGAATGTCGACCAGATGCTTGATGGCGGCCTTCATTCCGTCCACGATGGTGATGGTGTTGCTATTGCCGCCTTGCTTGAAGACCGGTATGTAAACGGAGCGTTGCCCGTCGATGCGCACGATGTTGTACTGGAGCGCGCCCGAGTCCTCCGCCATGCCGATGTCGGCCACCAGCACCGAGGCGTTTCCCACCGACTTGAGCGGCATCTCGTTCATTGCGCTCGCGTCGGGAAACTGGCTGTTGGCGTAGATGTTGAAGTCCTTGGAACCGATGCGCACGTCACCGGCCGGAAGAATGAGGTTCGAGCTGTTGACCGACTCCACCACGTCGCTCAGGCTGAGGTTGCGCGCCTCCATCTTCAGTGGGTCCACATAGACCTGAATCTGCCTGTAAGTCCCTCCATATGGCTGCGGAACCGATGCGCCCTGGACGTTCGCAATCTGATTGCGCACCTGAAATTGTGCCAGGTCCTTCAGATTCGTCTCGTTCAGCCCCTGCCCCTTCAATGTCACCAGGCACACCGGCTGCGTCGAGGCGTCCATGCCCAGCACCACCGGAGGCAACGTGCCCGGCGGCAGGCGGCGCAGATCCGCCATGGCCAGGTTGGCGATGTTACTTAGTGCAGCGTTGGGATCGGTGCCCGGCTTGAAGTAGATCTTGATCAGGCTCACGCCGGTCAGCGAGCGCGATTCGCTATGGTCGATGTTTGCGCCCAGAGTAAAGAAGCGTTCAAAGGTATTTGTAATGTCGGCTTCGATCTGTTCGGGCGGCATGCCGTTGTAGAACGTCGCCACCACCACCACCGGCATGTCGATCTTGGGAAACAGATCGACGGGCATGCGAACGATGGTTACTGCTCCCACAAGCGAGACCATCAGGCACAGCATGATGATGAAGAATGGATACTTGAGAGCAAACTTCGGCATTACTTCCCACCTCCGTTGTTCTCGTTTGCTTCCGCTTTCAGGTCGATCACACCGCCGGATTCACGAGCTACATCTGAGGCAGGCTCCTCGGTGAGGATCGGAGAAACCTGCTCGCCTTCGGTGTAATTCTCCTGACCGCCGAGAATGACTCGGTCTCCGGGTTCAAGGCCATTCTTGATTTCAGCGAGCTTCGATCCATGAAGACCAACCTCGACATCGCGGATGTGAACGCGGTTGCTCGCATCCAGCGAATAGACCACTTCCCGATTCCCCTTGAGCACCAGCGCTTCAACCGGAACGGTGGTCACGTTCGAGGCACGCGCTAGTTGCATTTGAGTATTGGCATACATGCCAGGGGAGATTGATAGATCCTGATTCTCGACATCGATCTCGGTCTCCATCGTCCGCGTTTCGAAGTTCACGTCGCGGGTATAACGCACGATCTTCCCGGTGAATGAACGGCCAATGGCGTCAACGCGAACCTGGATCGGATCGCCGATATGCACAAACTGCACATCGTTCTCGGGAATCGGCATGCGCAGACGCAACAGACCACTCTGCGATAGTCTTATGATCGGAATGTCCTGCTCGTTTGAATTTGTGCCGCTCTGGATCAGCGCGCCCGTGTCGGCGTAGCGCCAGACAATCACGCCGTCCAGTGGGGCTACCACGTTGGTGTAGTTCTTGATAGCCTGGACCCGGTCGTTGTCGGTGCGGGCCACCTCGGCATGCTGCTCGGCTGCTGCTGCGGCAGCTTTAGCCGCATCCACTTGCGACTCCGAAGAGAGATCCTTGCTCTCGGCGTCATCCAGTTCCTGTTGCGCGATCAGGCCCGGCTGCGCCTTGGACGTTTCGAGCAATCTCTCATAGTCGGCATGAAGCGCCGAATGGACGGCCTCTGCCCGCTTGATCTCATGTTGCGCGCGCAGCAGATCGTCCTTGGCGCGCTGCACCTCGAATTCAGTTCCCTTCAACTGCGCATTCAATTCTGGAACTTCCAATACCGCCAGAGTCTGGCCCTTACGCACCTTGTCGCCGATATCCACGTTGATCTTCACCATGAAGCCGGTGACCTTCGGATGAACGTCCACCACCTGGTAGGGCTGGAACTGCCCGGCCAGACTCAAGGTGTGCGCAATGTCTCCCCGCGCTGCCGCGGCCACCTTCGCCGATGGAATCTCTGCGGCACTCGCGCCTGAATGTTGATTCGTGATTTTGCACGCAACGATACCGGCCAGAACAGGAAGCGTCAATCCTGCGGCGAGTATCGAGTAGGTTCGCTTTCGCATAGGTCGAATGCACCTCTCAGATGTGATTGTGACTGCTGAGTTCACAACGACGGGCAAGTTCTCCAACGGAGAATATGCCTTATTGCATCCGAACATTGAACCAGGCCGAATGCTTGAGAGTTGGCGATGTAGGATTGTCTAGACGAGAATGGGAGGGGGACGAACGAAGAGGGTGTTCAAGACAGCGCGATGTAGATGCAATAACCTATGAGCCCGCTTCCCCACTCTTCTTGATACTGGCGGGTTCAACAGGCTGATGGCCAGCAACAGTATCAAGAAAACGGCTGTAGGTGCGACGTAGATAACTCTGGTGGATGTTTTCGTCCGAATTACCAAAGGCCTTCCCGCAGTACTGGATTGCTCATCTCTGGATAGAAGCTTGGCCTTTTGAATCTGATGGGAAGCAGCCCGCGGAGGATCATATAGGGAAAGCTTGTATTGCAAGCCCCATGCAAAGACACAAAAGGCCAGCCCCAGGAACGCTTGAGTCACTAAGGAGTTGATTAGCCGGCTTTTACTCCAACAATGCATAGTCAATTGGCACCCAAACTGAATTCTAAACGAATCGTTACCGGAAGCCACTGCGGCGCCAATTCACACCCGGCCTCATTTCCTTTGATACCACAACCAAGCGGAAGGTTGCATATTCACTTTTATCGTTCATAAGAAATGCTGATTGCGCTACGGCCATCCCCCTTTCCAGTATGCACGAGCCTCGGCGCTGGAGAGGCAGAGCGAACATTAAGAGCCTACTCGCATATGCGACCGAATTCAGCAACCAAATTCCCAGGCTCATGCTGGCTTGACAGGGAGCCGAAGCGAGCCCCGTTCCCAACGCAATGGAGGCATCAGCCCCTCAGCTTCTTTGTGCAAGTGCGGCAACAACGCGGTCAGCACGGCATTCGGGCTGAATATTGCATTCTTTGGTAATACGGTTGATCGCCTGGTCCGTACACTCTTATGGCTTCCCCTCTTGCCACCTTCCTGTTAGGCGATCAATTGTTCTACGCAGAACTCCCGGGGCCACAGCGGGTGCCACGCGGTCGTCGTACAGAGGATCATCAAGAAAGCTCTCTCCGCCCGATACCACAAGAATTCTGGTGTGAGGCCACCGCCGGCGAATCAACCGGCAGACAGCCTCAAGCTCGAACGAGGAGAGTGTGTTGTGGAGAATCGCTACCTGAATGGATTCTTGCGTCGGCATTCCCCACAACCGTTTATAGTCCGTTGCAATGGTGAGACGGAAGCTTGTTCCATCCAGCAGCGCATCGTGAACCAAGCTGCCGAGATCCACCGGGCCCACGGAGAGCACGTGGATCGCGGCAGGCATCCGAAAATGCCCATGTTCCAGTGTTCCGATAGCGTTTTTGTTTGCGTTTACAGTGACATCAGCAAGGCTGTTCATGCAACCTCCGCGAAGTTAAGATCGCCTTCCAGAAGATAAAGAGGCGCCGAACCTTCCATACATGGGCTCGTCTCGATCAGGAAGATGCAGAGGTTGGAAGCGCCGCAGAAGGCCACGCTTTTGTCCGCGGGCAGCAACTCCAATACCGTGTCCAGTTCGTTCGGCGAGACGGGAAGCACGAATGCAGTTGGGACCGGAAATGGGACCTGATGAGCGTCCGGCCTGAGATCGACCACGATCAAATCACTGCATTTCTTGAGAACTTTCATGAACTCGTTGATTGAGATCCATTTCACCGGCCGGGTTTGGATGCCGGCAGACTCGGGGACGACCTCATAAGGGACAGATGGTTGGATAACGGATTGTAATCTGTTGCAGAATTCGCGCCTTCGAGATCGCCTAATCCGCCATACGGCAAACAACGGAACTGCCAGCAGAAATGCGGGCAGGAGCCAGAGGGAATACATAGTAAGTTCCTCCACTGAGAAAACGCTTCGAGATACAGGTCATTTCAAAGCACGCGGCAACGGCGTAAACTCAGACGCGAAACCGCAGTGCCAACTATGCCAAGAAGACGCGATGTGGAGGGGGAGAGCGGAATGGGATCAGGGAATCGAAGTAGACAACGTGGCGCGTGCATACTGGGAGAATGCAGGCGACAGCACGGCTGAGGCGGGGAAGTGGCTGAATGGGGACGGAAAATGCATGTGATCCGGAGACGTAATGCGACTTGGCCTTGAGTCTTGAAGCCGCTGCCTCGGATGCGTCACGCGACTCGATCCACAGTTTAGCAACCGGGACCCGCGACGAAGGGGCCGAATGGCGATAATAAAGGGAAAGCTTGTAACCGAACCCCCACAGAACGACCGCAATTGCCAGTCCGATGATCCCAAGAGCACAGGGTCTAAATATCGGCCTCCATGAGGGATAGCCGTATTGCACCTGAGTTCTCACCCGGTGGATGCGCCGCCGCGCGGCGTTGGCGATGATCGTGAATGGGCTCCGGACCGACAATTCGTCGAACAACTCCTTCTGCCGTCATTAGACTCACCTGAATGTAGACTCCATTCCGGGCAAAAAGTTTTGAGCTGTGCTATCAATTTTTGTTATCAGGATACGACTTGTGCCTCGCCAAATTTTATCCGGACCGAGGACCGCCTTGTTTTTGCTTGAGAACGTCCAGGATTGATCGATTTTTCAGCCCAACAGTGCGGAGCAAGAGCGCCAAATGTCCGACAAGGGGATGCAGTATTAGCCTACGGCAACTGACGCGCTTTTCTTCTTGTTCCGCTGCACAAAAACGCGGGCGAATTCATCGTTGTAGTCGAAATTGTAGCGGTCAAAGCACCCTGAAGCAATTCAGAACCACAACTTTCAACAACATAACCGCAACGCATTCATTCTAAACCAGTTAATTTCACGCAATTTCAACAGCTTTCAACAAGTGCCGAAAACTGGTTCGGGACCAGGGGGTCGGAGGTTCAAATCCTCTCTCCCCGACCAATTTTTTCAAGCACTTACAGACTCATAACGTACTCGAAAGTAGACCCCCTGGGATTGGCCCAGGGGCCTTAGTGGCGGAAGGTGCGTCAATATTGGGCTTCTCGCGGAGTCTCCAATGCAAGACCATCTACAGGAACATCTACAGTCGAAAGAGATGATTCAGTTTTACACGCAGGCAGCCTGGCTGGATACGCTACTCATCTGTTTGATTCAATAGCAGATCGGTATTTTGGCGCGGGGCACCTTAAGTTCTAGGTTTGTGACCGGCAGCAACAACACGAAAACATTAACAGTTGATGCCGGGACTGAAGTCCCGCCTAATCGCTCAAGCGAGTTCCTGGAAATGTTCAGTGGCCGCTTGCGCGCAGGTCCACCTTACCGCGGGGTTTGCCGTACACAAAGCCGATGTGACCGATGGCCAGCAGCATTCCGAAGCTCCACCAGGCCACGCCCTCTCCGGTAATTCGCCTCAACCGGAATCCACGCGGCGGCCAGCCTGTCTTTGACACCACGCGGTTCATCATGCCCGCGCTGGTAACCATGGGCCATGCGCGCCGGCGCTTCTTCTCCGGCCGCGGCATGGAGAACCTGGACGCCACTCTCTCCCGGTCGATCCCCTCCAGGGAGAAAAAACACTGGAAGTGCGCGCCGAGGCTTTCAATCTGGTAAACCCTGCGCAGTTCTTCGGAGGCGCGGCGGTCGAAGGCAACATTTTCAGCGGCAGCTTCGGCCAGGCGGTCAGCGCCATGCCGCCGCGGCTGATGCAACTCGCGTTGCGCCATCGATTTTGATTGGGTGCTGCGGGAAATGATTTGAATTTCAGGCTGGAACTGGAACGCAGCCGGTTGCCATATAAATAGCGTCAGCGGTTTCCCGAACGGCCCAGCCGGCGATGAGCAGACTGGGCGCGACGGTGGGTTCGGCGTCTCCGAGCGCGGCAAGCGTGGTGCATCGAACCTGCTGGCCGGGCTGAGAGGCTTGCGAGACGACGGCGCAGGGGAAGTCCGGCGGGAGGCCTTGCTGGAGCCATTCCTGGGCCAGCAGAGTGAGGTCGCGGCCGGGCATGTAAACGACGCGGGTTGCATCCTCCAGTTCCGGCAGCGGCGACTGGTTGTGCGACTGCGCGTGGTGGCCGGTGGAGAAGATCACATTGGAGGCGCTGTTGCGGCTGGTGAGAGAGCAACCGATGGCAGCGGCGGCAGCGAAGGCGGCGGTAATTCCAGGGACGACCTGGAAGGGCACGTCCGCTTGGGCGAGGGCGGTCATCTCTTCGCCGGCGCGGCCGAAGATCAGCGGGTCGCCGCTCTTGAGGCGTACGACGCTGCGATTTGCGTGCGCGTACTCGATCATCAACTGGTTGATTTCGTCCTGTGTGATGGTCCTGCTGCCGCAGCGCTTGCCTACATTGAGGATTTCGGCTCCGGGCGAGGCCAGATCGATGATCGCCTGCGGAACAAGGTCGTCGTGGAGGATTACGTCGGCGGTCTGGATGAGGCGCAGGGCCTTGACGGTGAGCAGATCAGGGTCTCCAGGGCCTGCTCCCACCAGATAAACATGGCCTGCGGAAGCGCGGGGATTTTCTACAGGATTGAGCAACTGCGGCGCGAGGGCCAACTGACGCGAGGGACAGGAGGCCGCTTCGCACACCGGACGCTGCGCCAGTTGATGCAGGAGCAGTCTGCGGGCCTCGCCGCGGGGATGGGTTTGGAGAACCTCGCGGCGGAGCTGGCCCAGATTTTCAAGCCACGGACCGAGGTCTTCGGGGAGTTGTTCGTCGATCTCGCGGCGGAGGCGCTGGGCAAAGGCGGGGCTTTCACCGGCAGTGGAGATGGCGATCTGCAGGTCGCCGCGGCTGACCACCGAGCCGAAAAAGAAATCGCAGTTGGGAATGTCGTCCACACTGTTGCAAAGGATGCCCCGCTCGACCGATCCCCGGTAAACGGCGGCGTTGACCTCGGCGGAATTGGTGGCGGCAATGACCAGGAAGCTGCCGTCGAGGTCGGAAAGTTCAAACGTGCGCTGAACCCATTCGAGTTTGCCGTCTTGAGCCATCTGCCGGACTTCTGGTTGCGCATAGGGTGCGACGACGCGGAGTTGGAGGCCGGTCTTGAGCAAGCTGCCGATTTTGTCAAGCGCAACTTTGCCCGCGCCTACGAGAAGGCAGCGGCGGCCTTCGAGTTTAAGAAAGATGGGCAACAGGCTCATGGCTTGATCCTCAATCGGCGACCCCGTGAGGGACGGGACCGGCGGGCGTATCGCGTTCAACGGCTGATAGAACTTCGCCGGCGAGATGGGCGCGGAGTTCGTCGTTGGAGTGGCGGCCGAACCAGGCGCGCAGGTTCTCATCGGGCAGGCGATCGGCCAGGTAGTGGCGGAGGAGCCGCTCAATGGCATCGGGCACAAGCGGCGCAGGGCAGCGATAGCCGACCGGGCGCGCGATTGCAGCGTGCTGACCCACCGCTCCACCCAGGCAGAAGTAGAAGGCGTCGGTCAGCTTGCCCTCGTGCTTGATCTTCTTGCCCTCGATGCCGATGTCGGCAACCCAGTGTTGGCCGCAACTGTTGGGGCAGCCAGTCACGTTGAGCTTGAGCTGCTGGTCGAATCCGGGAAGGCGCTCTTCGAGTTCGTCGACCAGCCAGCGGGTGAATCCCTTGGTCTCAGATATGGCCAGTTTGCAGAACTCGGTTCCTGTGCAGGCGATGGCGCCGCGCCAGAACATCGATCCTTCGACCCGAAGACCGATTTTGCCAAGTTCGCCAACCAGTTCCGCGGCCTTTCCGTTGGGGATATCGATGAACAGCAGGTTTTGTGAGACGGTGGTCCGCAGGGCTCCGCTGCCGAAACGCTCGGCCAGATCCGCAGCGGCTTCCAACTGCTCTCCAGTCACCCGGCCACGGAGGACGGAGGCTCCGACGGAACTGAGGCCGGGCTGGCGCTGCGGTTGGATGCGGGCGTGGTCGCGGAGGATGTCGCCGGGCACTTGTTCGGGCACGCCGGACTGGAGGGTGAAGTCAAGCCGGGACTGGAGTTCGGCCAGGAAGCTCTCGCCGGTCCAACCCTCTTTGAGGAAGAGATGCTTGAGGCGGGCGCGGTCGCGGCTTTCGCGCAGACCCTGCTGATCACGAAAGATTTCGGTGACGGCGCGAACCACGCGGAGGGCCTGGTGAGGCAGAACGAAGGCATCCAGGCGAACGGCGAGATGCGGATCGGCGGAAAGACCGCCTCCCACGCGCAGTGAGTAACCGATTTCGCCGTTGTGTTTCACGGCCGTGAGGCCGATGTCGTTGATCTCCGGATTGGTGCACCATGAGGGGCAGCCGGTGACGGAGATCTTGAATTTGCGGGGCAGATTATAGAACTCAGGATTTGCATTGAGCAGATGTGCAACATCAAGGGCGAGCGGTGAGGCGTCGACGATCTCGTCGGCGGCCACTCCGGCCAGCGGGCAGCCGGTTACGTTGCGCACCACGTCGCCGCAGGCTCCCCTGGGCGAAAGTCCAACGGCGTTAAGCGCGTCAACCACTTCGGGCAACGATTCGATGGTGAGCCAGTGAAGCTGGATGGCTTGGCGGACGGTGATGTCGGCAAGGTTGCGTGCATATTTTCGCGCCAGCCCGCCGACGACGTGAAGCTGGGCGGCGGAGAGAATGCCATTGGGGACGGCGATACGCATCATGAAATAGTCGGTGGCCAGGCCTTCGCCGCCCTTGCCGCCGGTGGCGCCAACGCCGTCGCCCTGGGTGTAAATGCCCCACCATTTGAAGTAGTAGGAGGCCCACTCGGGGACGACGCTCGAGCGGCCCTGGCGGGCAAAGGCGCGAACTTCGTCGAAGGCTGCCCACGGGTTTTTCTCGCGCTTCAGGCGCTCGGCGCGCTGGGCCTTTGTCTCTTTTTCTCGAATAGCTTGATCCATTTTTCCCTTTTCAACAGATACAGAAAACCCGCGGCAGCTATGGCTGTATCGCGGGCATTTGGAAACCTTGGATTTCGATCTGTCTTTTAAGCCCAGGTCACCTGTGCGCGCGAAGCGGCGTACAGCGGCGACAACAGGGCTGACCGTGCATAGAGAGATAGTAGGGGCGGGCCATGCAAAAGTCAAGTTGGCCACGCAAGCTCTTGCACCTCAACTTGTCCTATGTTACTTTCAATTCGTGATCGTTGCATCCAGCCAAGCCTCGACCTGTTGTTGCGCCTTCCCGGCGCACGCGGTCTGTTGTTGTCCGCGCTGGATTTCGCGATGATTCGATATCGGCCATCCCTCCGATAGAAGAACCCCACCCACAAGAATGCTTTCTGGAGCTTCGGAATTTGACCCACTTTCCGCACATGCCCGGATTGTCTGAACGCGCCTGGCCCCTCAAGTCCAGCGCCGCGATCTGTTGTTGTTGCCGCTGATCACGCCGCCCAACGCCCCTGATCTCAGACATTCATCGCAACCCATTCTTTAGGAGCCCAGTCATGCGACTTCCCCATCTCTCCGCTCGTTTACGCCTTTTCCTGGTTCTCATTACATGGCTTGCGGCCGGCCTGCCCTTGGCCGCGCAGGACGACATCACCACGCAAAACGCGACGTCCGGGTACAACGGCTTATTCATCACCGGGCCGGCCTCGAACCCGTTGAGCTTCCTGAATGGCGCGGCCTGGCGTACTACCGGCAACCCGGCGCCCTACGACTTTCACGACTTTGCCCCGGCGACCTACCTTGACGCAAAGCTGCCCAATTGGATCGATGTGCAGGCCGAGGAGCGGTTCCGTTACGAGGCGTATGACAATTCAAACTTCAAAACGGGCGCCAATGACTCCTACCTGTTGAACCGCTTCCGGTTCCAGGTGGATTTGCATACGCCCAGTTGGCTGCGGGTTACAGCGCAGGTGCAGGACGCCCGCGCCGGCTTCCAAAACCCGCCGATCGGCCCGCCGAACACGGTTCGCTGGGATCTCAAGTTGGCGTATGTGGAGGTTGGCGACCCGGAGAAACACTGGTTCAGCCTCCGCGTGGGTCGCCAGCTCATCAACTACAACAATACGATCGTCGCCAACTCGGAGTGGCGCAACCAGGCCCGTTCCTACGATGCGGCGGTGCTGAACCTGAATGCGAAGCGCGAGCACCTGGGCATCTTCGCCGCCTCGGCTGTGGTGCCGCAGGCCTTTGGCGTGAGCCCGCATCAGGAAGGCAACAACGTCTATGGAGCCTACGGGCGCATTGATGATTTTCTTGTGCCGCACTCGAACCTTGAGCCGTTCTTCCTGTGGCGCGTTCAGCCGGCAGAGGTCGTGGAAGCCGCCGTGAGCAAGACCACCGGCAAGGAAAACGAGAAGGCTCTTGGCGTGCGCTTCAAGGCGCAAGCCCACACGGCGCTAGATTATGGGGGCGAGGCGATCCTCGAAACCGGCCACGTGGGATCGCAGCCGATTCGAGCCTCGGCAGCGCAGGCAGGCGCGGCATACCAGTTCCTCGATGGGTTGGCCAAGCCGCGCGTCTTTGCCCAGTACGACTACGCCACGGGCAACAGCAATCCGGCGCAGAACGGATCGCACACCACCTTCGACACGATCTACCCTACAGCCCACGACCGCTTTGGCATCACCGACCTGTTCGGCTGGCAAAATATTGAGGCGGTGCGCGCTGGAACCACCATTGAGCCCCACCGGCGGCTCACCTTCACGGTGCAGGGGCTGGACTTTTGGGCGGCTTCGGCGCTGGACTCGATCTACAACACTTCAGGCAGTTCAATCGTGTTTAACAAGACCAACCACGGCCGCCATCTGGGCGCGGAAATCGATGCCTACTCCTGGTATGAACTCAATAAGCACTTCAACCTGGGCGGCGGCATTGGTTACTTCGGCGGCGGCCAGTTCCTGACGAATGTGACAACCAGCCACTCGTATACGTACTACTACTTTGCGTTGAACTTCAAAGACAACGGAAAGAAGTAGCCAACGCCGTACTGGAACTCCGGGACGAGGCTGGTGTGATGAACCATCGCGCAGTTCGCATCCAGCCTTGTCCACCTTGCATCGATTTTGGGCCGCTACTCCAGCGACTTTGGCCAAATGCCCATCGGCTCCGGCCGTGCGCTCTTGGGAAACGCAACTCCGCTTACGCAGAAAATCGACGGCGGCGGCGCTTTCACCCACGGCGGGCGTAATGACCGCAACGGCTACCACGTCGCGGAAGTTCCAGTTCGCCTTGAAATTTCTCTTCCAGGGCGGACATCGAGCGAAGAAAAACAGGTGGTGCGGTCTGGATTGCGCCCGCCCCGTTCTTTTGTTACTATAGGGACACACATGGTCCGCGCTTCCCAAAGCCGCTCTTGTTGTTGCCTGTCGAATATCTTCGACGGGTGTACCTTCTAGTCTCTGATCTCCCAGTACAACTGATTCAGAGGACATACCCGTAGCTGAATAGCCGGGCTTGTCTTCCCCTATGCCGGCCTTCAGCCTCCAATTTCGAAGTGAGGTCACATGCCGGTCGCCGAAAGCGCAACACGCACACCATCGCCGCGAGCCAGTCACCCCATTCCGCGGCGCCTCAGCCATCTGCGCCTTCTCGAAGCGGAAAGCATCCACATCCTGCGCGAAGTCGCCTCCGAGTTCGAGCGCCCGGTGATGCTGTACTCGATCGGCAAGGATTCCTCGGTGATGTTGCGGCTGGCGCAGAAGGCCTTCTATCCCGGCCCGATTCCATTCCCCTTGATGCATATCGACACCGGATTCAAATTCGCCGAGATGCTCGCCTTCCGCGATGCGACGGCTCGCTCGGTTGGGGCGGAGCTGATAGTGTGGCGCAATGAAGGCGCCATTGCCGCGGGGACGAATCCGATTGCGCTGGACACCAGGCGCTGCTGCGGCCTGCTTAAGACTCAGGCGCTGCTGGACGCTCTGAAGCACCACAACTTCGACGCCGCTTTTGGCGGCGCTCGCCGCGATGAAGAGAAGTCTCGCGCCAAGGAGCGTATCTACTCCTTCCGCGACAGCGCCGGCCAGTGGGACCCGAAGAACCAGCGCCCCGAGCTGTGGAATCTGTACAACGCGCGCATTCATCCCGGCGAAAGCATTCGCGTCTTCCCGCTCTCCAACTGGACCGAGATGGATGTCTGGCAATACATCCACGAGGAAAACATTCCGGTGGTGGATCTCTATTTCGCCAAAGAGCGCCCGATGTACGTGCGCGGCGATGCATTGCTCCCCATCGAGCAGAGTCTTGTCGCGCGTCTCGGCGAGCAGCCGCAAATGGTCAAGTCGCGGCTGCGTTCGCTGGGATGCAGCCCATGCACAGGAGCCATCCGCTCCGACGCGGATACGATTCCCGCCATCATTGCGGAGCTGGTCTCCTTTCGCTCGTCGGAGCGCGCCAACCGCGTCATCGACCACGATCAGGAAGGCTCGATGGAGATCAAGAAGCGGGAGGGTTACTTCTAGATGGCAGCACTCACGACTCCCAGTTTCTCCATCGATGAATTCCTGCGACAGGAACGCGAGAAGGATTTGCTGCGCTTTTCGACGGCAGGGAGTGTGGATGATGGAAAGTCCACGCTCATCGGACGCCTGCTCTACGACACGCAGTCGGTCTACGAAGACCAGGTGCGCTCCATCGAAGGCAAGGGAACAACCGCTCCCGGACAGATCGATTTCGCATTGCTGACCGATGGCCTCCGCGCGGAGCGCGAACAGGGCATCACGATCGATGTGGCCTACCGCTACTTTTCCACGGCGCGGCGCAAGTTCATCATCGCGGATACGCCTGGCCATGAGCAGTACACGCGCAATATGGCTACGGGAGCTTCGACGGCCGACGCGGCGGTGGTGCTGATTGACGCTTCAAAAGGCGTACTGATCCAGTCGCGCCGGCACGCTTATATCGCCTCGCTGCTGCGCGTGCGCCACGTCTTGGTGGCCGTGAACAAAATGGATCTCATCGGGTACGATGAAGCGGCCTTCCACGCCATCGAATCCGATTTCACTTCCATCCTCGATCAGATCGCGGCCGATACCGGCAGTCCTGTCGAGTCTGTCTTCGTCCCGGTCAGCGCGCTCGCGGGGGACAACATCGTTCATCGTTCAAAAGCAATGCCGTGGTACAGCGGACCATCCCTGCTTGAGTTGCTTGAGTCCCTGCCATCGTCGCTTGACACGCGCGCCGAACCGTTTCGCTTTCCCGTGCAGCGGGTTCTTCGGCCCGACAGGACGTTCCGCGGATTCGCCGGCCAAATTGCCTCCGGAACGGTTCGCCCTGGAGACAGAGTGACCGTGCTTCCTTCCGGCAGGAGCGCTGAGGTCGCGCGCATCGTCACCTGGGACGGCGATCTTGCCGTGGCGTATGCGCCACTCTCCGTTACGCTGCTGCTGAACCGGGAGCTCGACATCAGCCGCGGCGATCTCATCGTCTCCGCTGATGCGCCGGCAACTGTTGCCAAGAGCGTCAGGGCCGCATTGGTTTGGATGGACCGGCGTCCGCTCCAACTCCATCGCCGCTACCTGCTCAAGCACACAAGCCAGACGGCGCCTGCGTTCCTTTCATCGATCGAGCACCGCACCAACATCGGCACTCTGACGCACGAGGCCGCCGAGACGCTGGAGATGAACGGCATCGGCGTGGTGATTCTGAATCTGCTGCGGCCGATCGCGCTCGACCTTTACCGGGAAAATCGCGGCACCGGCGCTTTTATCCTGATTGACGCCGAAACCAACAGCACGGTCGCGGCGGGCATGATTACCGCGGCGTCCGGCTATGAAACAGCGGGCGGCCACATCCATGCGGACGCATGGGGACCGGTAACCGCCGGCGAAAAGGCCGCGCGCTGGGGGCACCGCGGCGGCGTTCTCGAACTGAGCGGACCTATCGAGCTGATTGACGCGATCGAGCGTTCTCTGTTTGCGGTAGGGGTAGTATCCAATCGCATCGAAGCCGACGATGACGCCTTTCTCCTTCATCCCAGCCTGCTGGAAATCGTCACCGGATTGCAGATTCAATCCGGCCTGCTGGCGCTCGTTGTTCACGAAAACGATAGCGGCGCGCTCATGGCGCGCGCCGAAGACCGGCAACTCACTCTCGACGGAGACGATCCACTCAAGGCGGTCTCCGCCGTCCATCAGTTGTTGCACAGCACAGGCATCTTTATCCCTTTTGAAAAGGCGGATTTGTGATGAGCGCAGTGGAAATCCATGTTCAGGTGAATGCCAAGCTGGACCAGGTGCGCGCCATCCTTGCGCGCGAAATCACAGGCCAGCCGGATGTGTGCCTGACTTGCAGCTTTCAGGCGGAAGACGTGCTGCTGGCAAAGCTCGCAATCGAGTTGGATCCCAGTATCCCAATTCTTTTTCTCGACACGGGTTATCACTTTCAAGAGACCTATGCTTACCGGGATCGCATCGCGCGCGAGTGGCGGCTTAACCTGATCAACCTCCTGCCGGCGCATACGGTTGCCGAGCAGGAGGCGGAGCATGGCCTGCTCTATCAATCCGCGCCGGACGAGTGTTGCAAACTGCGCAAGGTTGAGCCGCTCTTCAAAGCGCTTGCCGGGTACCGCGTCTGGCTTACCGGCCTGCGGCGCGAACAGGCAAAGAGCCGCGCGGCGCTGGAGGAAGAGGCGCTCTTCACGCTTCCCGGCGGCAGGCAGGTGCTTAAGCTCGCGCCTCTCGCCGCGTGGACAACGCGGGATGTTTGGTATGCCTGCGAAGTTTTGTCGATTCCGCTGCTTCCGCTCTATGCGCGTGGCTACTCCTCCATCGGCTGCGAACCCTGCACGACGCTTCCACTTGATCCCGGCGATCCGCGCTCCGGCCGTTGGGCAGGCCGCAAGGTTGAATGCGGCATTCATATCGAAGCCGCACCCGCGAAATAGGACGAGCAGGCAGCTACAAAGGAGACGGGATGCAATATCTCATCGGATTTATTATCGCGATGTTTATCGCGCTCACCGGGGTTGGCGCTGGCACCGTCACCGTGCCGGTGCTGGTTTTGTATCTCGGAGTTCCCGCGCCGGTTGCGGTCGGCATTGGCCTCATGTTCGCCACCGCGGTCAAATTGATTCTGGTGCCGGCGCAGATTGCCCGCCGCAACGTGGTCTGGCGGACGCTTGGATTCATGCTTCTGGGTGGCGCGCCCGGCGTGATCGTCGGGTCGCTGTTTCTCAAGCATCTGGTGAACGCCGGTTCGCAGAATCTGATGAATGCTCTGTTAGGCACGATTCTGGTGACTACGTCCGCGTGGCAGATTTTTGTTTACTTTCGCCCCATGCGCGAGAATCCGCAGCCTCCGGATCGCACTCCACTGCTGCCGTGGCTGATGCTCCCAGTCGGCGCCGAGGTGGGCTTCTCCTCGGCCGGCGCGGGCGCGCTCGGCTCGGCGGCCTTGCTCAGCCTGACGCTTTTGACGCCCGCGCAGGTCGTCGGCACCGACATTGCCTTCGGCTTCGTCATCTCGTTGATCGGCAGCGGCGCGCATTGGTTCTCGCGCGCCTCCAACCCGGAGTTGCTGATGCATCTGATTGTTGGCGGCGTAGCTGGAGCCATCGTCGGAACCGTCCTAAGCACCCGCGTTCCACGCCGTCAGTTGCGTTTTGCCCTTTGGGTCTGGCTGTTGATACTGGGGGGACAATTACTCTTCAACAGCTATGAGGCATGGGCAACCCCCCGCAAGCTGACAGTTAGCCAGTCTCAACCATTTCATCGAAGCTAAAAAAAGGGCTTCGTTGACACCGTTTCCAAGAGAGTCTGACATCGCGGCGCGCCTGTCTGTTTGATTTTGAAATCAGATCGGCAGTTTGGCGAGGAACAGCTGAAGAAAGAATCGACTGCATTGTTCTGTTAAGGAACCTCCGAGCAAGTCTGCATTTTGACAGAGGTCAAGAGGGTCTGATCCGGTTTCACTTTTTTGCCGCCCGTTCCCGGCATTTTGCGGCGCGAGTGAACACCGCGGGTCAACGCACTATAGGGATTTTGGTCTCCCTGCGGCGCAAGAATCAGAACTTGGCGAAATCGACCATGACGTTTCTGCGCGCGGTAATGGGCTTACCCTTGTTTGTGGCGGGGAAGAACCTGTATTGCCATACGGTCGCCTCGGCCTTTTTGTCCAATCCGAACCCCAGGCCGCGCACCACGCGAACCTCTTTCGGCAATCCGTCTTCGCCCACCAGCACCGCGACGATGGCCTCCTGCACCCAGGGATGCTTGACAAACGGATCGGCGAAGTCCGCGTCAACGGTGTGAATCGGCATGGGCGGCGTGTACGACAGAGGATTGTGATGCTTGTCCAGCAACTGCGATGCATCCGGAGGAGGCAGATCTCTCTCGGTGATGAGAACCTCGGGAACGGCCT
>JBEKZR010000100.1:0-10246 GCA_049509715.1 Occallatibacter sp.
GCGATAGCGCGAACGGCAATGCGCTGGTCGTCAATCATGGAGCGCACCAGAAATGCCAGCCGCATGCGCTGTACATGCGTCGAGGCGTTCAAAGCCGCCGCCAGAGTCACGTATCCGCGAGTCTGCCATTGATCCAGTGGAAGCTCGGCAACGAGATCGATCATCACGCCGGCATATTGTCGCAGGATGCCCGGCTCGCGTGCGCTGACGCGGCGAGCCAGGTCGGCTGCGCAGCGGCTTGCAAACGGACTCCCCGACAGAAGTTCTTTCATCAGGTCGCGGATGGCGGCGCGGCGCGGCGGCGCCTGACAGAGAAAATCCCGCATGGCGGCCCTGCCATCGGCTTCTCTCCAACTGCGCGGGACTACCATCGATCTTCCTCGCGCCGTCAGTATAAACGGTTTATCGACGACGCTCGCCGAGCGACTGCTCACTGACTACTGACAACTTTGTGACGATAGTTCTACCATAGACGCTTGTACGAGAACGCAGGCTCACGCGCCCAGGACCACGTCAAGGATAGTCCAGAATGCTTTCAGCAGAGCTGATCGTCAATCTTCACGATCGCGAAACCCGTGCTTGGCACCAGCCGGCGGCGGGAGCCGCTGAACCCAAACCATACTCAGGCTCGGATTGGCTCAACCTGGTCAGCGAGCAGCATGGCGCCAACTTCGACCTCTGGCACATTGAAGACGAGGCTCGCGCGCCGGACGCAACCGACGCGGAACTGGCTGGCGTGAAGCGCCGGGTGGACCGGACCAACCAGCGCCGCAACGATCTGGCCGAGGAACTGGACCGCGCGCTGCTTGGCTGGCTTGAAACCCAGAGCCTGCCCAACCCGGAGGCCCCGCTCCACTCCGAGTCGCCGGGACTGATCATCGACCGGCTGTCGATCCTGGCGTTGAAGATCTACCACACGTGCGAAGAGGCCGAACGCACGGACGCGCCCACAGGCCACGCCGGCCGCAACCGCGAGCGGCTGGCCATATTGGAAGAACAGCGCGCCGACCTGGCCCGCTGTCTGGATGCCTTGTGGCGGGAGACCTTGGCGGGGACGCGGCGCTTCAAGATCTACAGGCAGTTGAAGATGTACAACGACCCGTCTCTGAACCCGGCGATTTACCGAAAACGATCCAATGAACCGAGCGTATAACTCGCACATTCACGACTGCCTTGACGTAGCACGGGGTTATGCGTATAAAGAGGGCCTGAGGAGCGCAATTCCCAAGCGCAGGTTTTCAGCCGGCGGCGATGCGGCTCAACTTGGCGTCCCGGTATGCGCGCTCACGGCAAACCCATGACGCACGAGGACAGATCCGGGACTCCCGGCCGCAAGAAAACAACCCCCGCGGGCACGGGACCCGCTTTCCAGCACTACCAGGCTGCCGTGCATCTGTTGCAGCAAGGAAAATACGAAAAGGCGCTGGCCGCCTTTCAAAAACTGCTTCCCGAGGCGCCGGCCGAAATCAAGGAGCGCTGCCAGATGTACATCAGCACCTGCCAGCGGCAACTGGAGCGGCCTAGTCTGGTCTTCGCCACGCCCGAGGAGCACTACGACTACGCCATCTCGCAGTTGAACACCGGCTACTACGAAGAGGCGCGCGAGCAGTTTAGCAACATTCTGGCTGCCCATCCCGGCGCAGACTACGCGTTTTACGGGCTGGCCCTGCTGGACTCGATCACCGGGCGCACGCAGGATTGCCTCAGCAATCTGGCCCGGGCCATCGAACTGAACCCCAGGAACCGGCTCCAGGCCCGCGCCGACAACGACTTCCAGAGCATGGTGGACGATCCTCGCTTTACCGAGTTGTTGTATCCTGAGATTCCCTAAGGCCTCTTTTGAACTCTGCGATCCCAACCAGCACCCCACCATCGAGTCAGGAACTGTCTCAGCAGCCGTCTGCCGAAACGGAAGAGCCGGCCTTCGTCCAGCCCTTGCGCGTAGTGGCCATCGGGGGCGGCACGGGGCTCTCAACGCTGCTGCGCGGATTGCGCCAGCATGTAACCGCGACCGGGCATCCCGCTGCCGCGCCGGGGCCGATTTCCGACCTGGCCGCCGTGGTCACCGTGACCGACGACGGAGGCTCCTCCGGCCGCTTGCGCAAAGGCTTCAACATGTTGCCCCCAGGCGACCTGCGCAACTGCATGGTGGCGCTCAGCGAGGAAGAGGACCTGCTGGCCCGGCTTTTCAACCATCGCTTCCGCGCCGGCGATGCGCTCAAAGGGCACAACTTCGGTAACCTCTTTGTGGCCGCGCTCACTGAGATTACCGGCGACTTTGGCCAGGCAATCCAACTGGCGTCGAGAATTCTGGCCACCCGTGGCCGCATCTACCCGGTGACCACTGCAAACGTTACTCTGGTGGCGCGCATGGATGATGGCTCGCTGGTGCGCGGCGAAACCAACATCACCGCCAGCCGCCGCCGGATCGTTGAGTTGATGCTCGACCCCGCGGACGCCGCGCCGCTGCCCGAGACGCTGGAGGCCATCGAACACGCCGGTCTCATCACTGTGGGGCCGGGCTCGCTCTATACCTCGCTGATCACCAATCTGCTGGTGCGGGGCATTCCCGCGGCCCTGGCCAGCGCCTGCGGCGTGCGCGTCTACATCTGCAACCTGATGTCCCAGGCCAACGAGAGCCTGAATCTCACCGCCTCCCAGCACATCGAGCGCATTTACGAGCACACCCGCGCGCCCATATTCGACTACGCGCTGGTCAACACTGCATCCTTTTCGCCCCAAACGCTGGCCCGCTATGCGGCTGAGGGAGCGTCGCCCATTATTCCCGACATCGAACGCATAGAAGCTCTCGGCGTGCGCGTCCTCGCCGGCAATTTCGCCAGCGAGGAAAGCGTCGTCCGCCACGCCGCCGGCCCGGTGATCGGCGCCCTGTTCGCGTTGGGACGCACCGTTCCTGCCCGGCGAACCTGGAAGATATAGCGGATTTCGCTTCCCCATCCCTCCCGCGTTGAAGTAAAGTAAAGCGGCGCGGCCAAGCGTCTGCGCTGCGTAGTCAAACAGGAGGAAGTATGCGCAAGACCCCAATTTGGATCACTTTGAGCTGTTGCCTGTTCGCCTTGGCTGTCGTCGCCCTGGCGCAAGCCGTTAGAAAGCCCGGCCTGTGGGAGATGACTGCCAACATGACCTGGCAGCAATCGCCCTTGCCGCCGGGCATAACACTGCCCCCGGGAATGAAGTCGCCTTACAGCGGCATGACCACCACCACGCAGGTTTGCCTGACCCAAGCCATGATCGACAAGTACGGTGCGCCGATGTCGCAGAACCGCGACTGCCAGATCACCAACATCCAACTGAGATCCTCCAGCATGAGCGCCGACATGGTGTGCAGCGGAAAGATGAGCGGCAAGGGAACGGTTGAGTCCTCGTGGACAGACGGCAACCACGCCAAGGGCAAGGTGCATTTTGCGGGAACGATGCAGTCTGGCCAGAACTCGATGCCGGTCGAGTGGACGGTTGAGTCTTCGTCTGTTTACAAAGGCCCCGATTGCGGCAGCGTCGCTCCGCTCCCCATGCCAGCCGGCAAGTAGCTTTGCGTCAACGGTTTACAGCTCTCGCTGAAGTATGCGGGGTGCTGGGTTCCCACATCTCGATTTTGAGATGTGGGAACCCTTACCCCTTCACCGTCCGCTTCAATTGCCCGCAGGCTGCGTAGATGTCGCGCCCGCGCGGCTTGCGCAGATAGGTGGGAATCCCCTCTGCAGTCAACCTGCGGCGGAACCGTTCTGCGGCTTCGGGTTCTGGAGTTGTGTAGTGGAAATCCGGGCCCGGGTTCCAGGCAATCAGGTTCACCTTGACGGGCAATCCCGTCCGCCGCACCAGCCGGGCGACCTCCAAAGCGTGCTCCTGCCGGTCGGTCACCCCGCCCAGCAGGACGTATTCAAAGGTAATTCGCTCGCGGGGGCGGAGCTGCACACTGCGCGCCGCGGCCATTACCGCCTCGATGGGCCACTTGCGGTTGATGGGCATGATCTCGCCGCGAATCGCATCGTTGGGCGCGTTCAGGCTGATAGCCAGCTTGGGCCGCACCTCTGCCGGTTCCAGGGCAAATCGCTCGATGCCGGGTACGATCCCCGAAGTTGATACCGTCATCCGCTGCGGGCTCAGCCCCACTTCCCGAACCAGCAGCCGCACCGCCGCCATGAAGTTGTCGTAGTTCAAGAACGGCTCGCCCATCCCCATAAAGACCAGGTTCACGCGCTCTCGGCCCACCTCCACACTGTGACGGTCAAGTACCACAATCACCTGGCCGGCAATCTCGCCCACGCTCAGGTTGCGCTGCAAGCCGAGTTTGGCCGTCAGGCAGAACCGGCAGTTGACGGCGCAGCCCACCTGGCTGGAGACGCAGATGGTGGCCCGGTCCCAGGTCTTCCCTGCTGCGTTCTTCCGGTCCCCCTCCTGCGAGCCTGGATCGCTCCCGTCCCCATCGCTCCCGTCGCCGGTTTCGCCGTCGTCGCCTTCAGGCATCCAGACAGTCTCCACCGTAAGGCCGTCGCCGCCGTGGCCCTGGACCAGATAACGCTCCGTCCCATCCACCGACTGGAAGACCTGCGCAATCCGTGGCCGACCCACCTCCCAGCCTTCAGCGGCCAGCCGCTGGCGCAGCGGTTTGGGTAAAGTAGTGATTTCATTTAATTCCGTAAGCCATTGGCGATACAGTGCTTCCGCCAGCTGGCTTCCACGCCACGCTGGCTCGCCAGTAGCTGCCATCCGGGCCGCCAGTGCTTCCGAGTCCAATCCAAAGAGCGGAATACGGCTCGCATCGGCCGGGTTTTTGGCGTCCAATGGAACGGGTTGGCTGGAATTTCCCTTCACGGCTGGGTCGAGCATAGAGCATTTCTTCCCCTCATGCAGCCCTGGCTAACCCAGCTGGGTTGAAATCCAGGCCTTTGTTCGCGGATCGCAGGCATTCATCGCAGGCCACGGCGCTGCGGGCAGCGTACCTGTTGAGCCCACATTGGCCTACAATCGAGCTTGAATCCGTGACTATGAACCCCGAGCGAAATCTTCGCCGCACCGTGCTGCCGAACGGCCTGATCGTCCTGACCGAGCGCATGGATCACCTCCGTTCTGTGGCCATGGGGGTGTGGATCAAGTCCGGCTCCCGCTGCGAGCTCGCCGAGACCAACGGAATCTCCCATTTCGTGGAGCACATGCTCTTCAAGGGCACCCGTTCCCGCACCGCCCAGCACATCGCCCGGGAAATGGACTCCATCGGCGGCAACCTGGACGCCTTCACCGGCAAGGAAACCATTTGCTTCAACGTTAAGTCGCTGGCCGACCACGTCCCCATTGCTTTGGATGTCCTGACCGACCTGGTGCTCAACCCGGTCTTCGCCGCCATCGATATCGAGCGCGAGCGCGGCGTGATTCTGGAAGAGATCAAGATCGACGAAGACAATCCCGACGTGCTGGTTCACGAGCTCTTTACGCAGAGCTTCTGGAAGGACCATCCCCTGGGCTGGCCCATCATGGGCACCTCGAAGACCGTCGCGCGCCTCGACCGGGAGAAGCTCTTTGCCTATCACGGCGACCGCTTTCACGGCGGCAACATGGTCTTCTCCGCAGCCGGCAACCTGGACCACGACCGCTTTGCAGAGGAAGTGGGAGCCAAGTTCTCCACCCTAGCCGGCGGCGAGACACTGCACGAACTGTCGGCGCCCGAGCCCGGCGCCCGCATCGTATTGCGCAACAAAAAATCACTGGAGCAGGTGCAGATATGCCTCGGCGTCCCCGCTCCGCCCATCACGGACGAAAACCGTTACGTCACGCTCATCCTGAACACGGTCCTCGGCGGCGGCATGAGCTCGCGCCTTTTTCAGACCATCCGCGAGGAGCGGGGCATTGCCTACTCCATCTACTCCGACCTGAGCCCCTATCGCGACACAGGAACCCTTTGCGTCTACGCCGGAACCTCGACGGGCAAGGCACTCGAAGTGGTGGACCTGATTCTGGCCGAGTTCCGCGATCTCAAGGAAACCGCGCTCGGCGAAGAAGAACTGACCCGCGCCAAGGATCAGCTCAAGGGAAACATCCTGCTGGGCCTGGAGAGCTCGAACTCGCGCATGGCCAACCTGGCCCGCCAGGAGATGTACTTCCACCAGTTCATTACCGTGGACGAAATCATCGCCCGCATTGACGCGGTGGACGCTTCTCAGGTGCAAACCATGGCCCAGCGCCTCTTCGACCCAAATCGCATCGCCGTGACGCTGCTGGGCCGCCTGGACGGCGTCAAGCTCAGCCGGAAAAGGCTGGCGTGCTGACGAGCAGCTTCTAGCCTCTAGCCTCCAGACGTTGGTCTTCGGCAAGGCCCTCAGTCGTGCCGGACACAAGAGCTAGAAGCTAGGGGCTGGAAGCTGAAAGCTGCCTTTCCGAGCGCCCCATTTCCCTTCCGCGTCTGTACGTTGTAGCATTCTGTCGAAGGGGCAGGCCAACTTCCGGCCTGCTCCACGAGGCGCTGGAATCCCATGAATCGCAAGAATTCGCACTGTCGCACGCACCGCGCCAACCGTTCCATGCAGCCCAACGGCTTTACGCTGATGGAACTGCTGATCGTCATGGCCATCATCACCATCCTGATGCTGCTGGCCATCCCGACCACGCAAAAGCTCTTCAAGCACTCCCATGAGCTTTCGGCAAAGAAGTCCTTGCAGACCATCCAGCAGGCGCAGATGATGTACGAAGGCGACTACCCAAGCAACGGCTTCGCCTGCAATCTTGCATACCTGGGCGGGGATCCCTCCGCTGGACCGCCCTCTCCCACATCCGCGCAGATGCTGCCCCAGGATTTGGCCAGCGGCTTCAAGTCGGGCTACATCTTTGCCATCGGCAATTGCACCAAGATGACGGCCAACGGCACGGACCGGGTCACCAGCTACACGGTCACCGCCGTCCCCGCGACAGTGGGAAAATCCGGCGACCTTGGCTTCTGCCTCGACCAGTACGGCGCCATTAAATCCGACCCCGCGGGCGGCACCAACTGCACCCAGCTCGTCCAATGAACCTGGGTAAACGCTTGCAGAGCGGCGGCCTGCTTCTGGCCGCTGCGCTGCTGTCAACCTGCCTCTGCGCTCAACAGCGTTCGCCGTCCGTGAAGGACCTGGCCCAGCGCGTCGACCGTCACTACAACCAACTGCACTCGCTCAAAGCCGGTTTTGCCGAGAGCTATGAGGGCCTGGGAATACAGCGCGCCGAGAGCGGCACGCTGCTGCTGCTCAAGCCCGGCCGCATGAGGTGGGAGTACAGCGCGCCGGCCGGCAAGCTCTTCCTGCTCGACGGCAAATACGCCTGGTTCTACTCCCGCGGCGACTCTCAGGTCCAGCGCATCCCGGCCAAAGAACTGGACGATCTGCGCTCGCCGCTGCGCTTTCTGCTGGGCCGCACCGAACTAGAGAAGGAGCTGAACAACCTGACGGTGGCGTCTGCCGCCGAAGGCCGTTTCACGCTCTCCGGCCAGCCCAAGGGTCAGCAAGAGCGTGTCAGCCGGGTCACCCTGACCGTGACCGCCGGCGGCGTCATTACCGGCATCGAGATCGAAGAGATGGACGGCGCTCTGACCCGATTTACCTTTACCGGAGAGCAGCCCGATGCGCCAGTCCCTGCCGAGGCCTTTCACTTCACGCCGCCGCCGGGTGTGCCGGTTGTAGATGCGCTGCCGCCGGTATAGTCAACGAGTCGGCGAGTCAGGCGGGGCTGCCAGATTAATTCGCTCTCGGGCTCTTTGGGACCTTATTGTTGTGTGGAATTATGTTGAAAAACTGCCCACCAAGATTAGAGAATATCGAATGGTAACCACTCGACCTGAGTCCATTACTATTCGAGTCGCGAAAACGGCTGATGCTGATGACATCAGCCGTGTCATCTTGGACTCTCTCCATTTTACGAACGCTGTAGACTACTCTCCCGAGATTATCAGCAGAGTTGCTAAGAAATTCTCCCCCGCTTGCGTCGAAAACTTGATTGCGAAACGGCGAGTTTTGGTCGCACTAATGAACGCTCGGATTGTTGGCACGGCGAGCCTTGATGGTAACGTCATTCAAACAGTTTTCGTTGCTCCGGATGCTCAGCGTCGAGGGGTTGGCAGGAGCCTAATGTGCGAGATCGACCGCATTGCCCTCGATATCGGGCTCCATATGCTAACCGTTCCCTCTTCCATCACTGCCGAAACGTTCTACGCAAAGCTAGGCTTTGTTGGTGTACGCGACAACTATGACGGCGAGGAGCGAACAATTATCATGGAGCGGAGGCTTTGAATCGCTTGGCCGCATAGCAGTTAGTCATTCGTTGACGGAGTGGAACGACTCCGGCTCAACCTGTGCCGAAGTGCTGACAATCGATTTGGCTGGATCGCTGATTCGCTATTCGTACCGCAGCGCCTCGATGGGGTCCAGGTTGGCCGCGCGGATGGCGGGAATCATGCCGCTGACCAGGCCGGTAACGACCAGAATTCCAGTAGCCACAATGATCGAAGACGGCGAGATGATAAGACGGATATCCGCCGACTCGGCATTCTTGGCCAGGGCGCTGTAAAAGGTAATGCGTCCCACCATCAGTGAGACCAGGTAAGCCAGAGCGATGCCTGCCACGCCTCCCACACTGGTGATGGCCAGCGCTTCGGCCAGAAACTGTACAAGGATGTGATGTCTGCGCGCGCCCAGCGCCTTTTCGATGCCGATCTCGCGCGTGCGCTGCTGCACGGCTACCAGCATGATGTTCATCAGGCCGATGCCCGCTATACCAAGCGTGAGCGCGCCCACCAGCGAGAGGAGCACCTGCAAGGCAATGGTAAGAACATTGAACTGATGCAGTTGGGTCATCAGGTTGGCCACATGAACGGCCTCGTGGTCCGAGGGGCGGAAGTGATGGGCCGCGCCCAGGGTCTCGCGCAGAGCCTTCTCGGCCAGTTGGTTGTCGCCATGGTAGCTGAACCAGACCCCATCAATGTACATGGTGTCCTTCAGGTCGCTCATGGTGTTGAAAGGTATGTAGATCTGTCGGTTGATGTCGTTGTCGTCGCCCTCCTGCATCTTGGGGCGCAACACGCCGACAACGGTGAAGAGTTCGCCATTCAGGCGGATCGTCTCGCCTAGCGCCCAGCCGCCGGAAAAGAGCTTGGTCTTGGCCTCAGAGGCGATGACGCAAACGTGCGCCCGCTGCTGGTCCTCTGCCCCGTTGAAGAAGCGCCCCTGATCGGGATCCATCTTCAGAATGTCCTGATAGGAGGGTCGGACCCCGTTTACCGTCCAGGTGTAGGTGTGCAGATCGTTCTGCACTGTGACGTCCTTCGATGCGAAGGGCGAGATATGCGTGATGCCCGGAACGGCGTTGGTAACGCGATCCACATCGTCAAGTGTGAAGCGTATCCGGACCCCTGCCTTGTCTCCGCCGGCCTGCTCGGTCGTCTTGCCCGGGAAGTAGCCGATGGTGTTGGTGCCCCACTCGGCGAAGATAGTCTCGATGGCGCGGCTGAACCCGGCCCCGTAAGCCAGCAGCAGCACCACCGTGGCAATGCCCCAGGCCATGCCGATCATGGTGATGGCGGTGCGGCGGCGGTTGTAGAGCATTGCCTCCCAGGCCTGGCCCAGAATGTCTTTTAGCATGGTCGTCGCTTCCCTTCCCTTTGAGCTTCCAGCCTTTAGCTCGTAGCTGACTCCCTACTCCCTCCGCAGCGCCTCGATAGGGTCCATTTGCGCCGCCTTGCTGGCCGGATAAAGCCCAGCGGCCACGCCGCTCAACACCAGAGCTCCCAGGGCCAGCGCAGCCGACCACGGCACCAATTTCGGCGGATCCCAACCCGGCATCTTATCGGTCAGCACTAGCTGCAAAAGCCACATGAACGCCGCCGAGAGCCCAATTCCAATCACACCGCTGATGCCGGTCAACAACAGCCCCTCCCAGAAGAACTGCGACAGAATGCTGCGCTTGGTGGCTCCGATCGCCTTCAGTACGCCGATCTCCCGCGTCCGCTCAGTCACCGAGACTAGCATGATGTTGATGATGCCCACCGCCCCCAGGCCCAGCGTCACAATGCCCACCCCGCCCAAAAACACGTCCATCGCATCGAAGATGGCGCCAATCATCCTCTCTTCCTTGATGGTGTCCCACTCGTTGAAGGCGTCCGTCAGGCTGGGGTCGAAGCCATGGTTGTCTGCGATCACCCGGTGCACCGCGGCCACGGCGGCAGTAGCCTCGCCCTTGGTGGTTGGCTGGTACTGCACGGAGAAGACCG
>JBEKZR010000101.1:0-10119 GCA_049509715.1 Occallatibacter sp.
TGAGAACCATGTCGCCGGTGTTGAGCGATCCCGAATAGACCCGGACGAAGCACAGCTTGCCGAAGGGATCGTTGAGGATCTTGAAGGCCAAAGCCGCAAGCGGCTCGTTGTCGTCCGGCTTGCGCGCGACCACGCGATTATGATGCGAGGGGTCGATGCCCTCCACCGGGGGCTTGTCCAGCGGGCTGGGCAGATAATCTACGACCGCATCCAGCAGCGTCTGGATGCCTTTGTTCTTGAAGGCGCTTCCGCAGATCACCGGAAAGACTTTCAAGTCGATGGTGGCCTGGCGGATGCCGGCCTTCAATTCCTCAATGCTCGGCGTTTCGCCTTCCAGGAACTTTTCCAGCAGCACGTCGTCGGTCTCGGCGATGACCTCAATCAACTGCAGGCGGAAGGCCTCCGCCTTTTTGAGCAGCGCGGCGGGAACCGGCTCGATGTCGTACTGCGAGCCCATCAACTCGTCATGCCATACGACGGCCTTCATCTCCACCAGGTCGACGACGCCCTTGAAAGAAGCCTCGGCGCCAATGGGGATTTGCAGCGCAACCGGACGCGCGCCCAGGCGCTTGCGAATGGTCTCCAGAACGTGCTCGAAGTCCGCGCCGTTCTTGTCCATCTTGTTGACGAAGCATATGCGCGGCACCTTGTACTTGTCGCCCTGCCGCCAGACCGTCTCGGATTGCGGCTGTACGCCGGCGACCGAGTCGAACAGGGCCACCGCGCCGTCCAGCACGCGCAAGCTTCGCTCCACCTCGGCGGTAAAGTCCACGTGGCCGGGGGTGTCGATGATATTGATGCGGCAGTCTTTCCAGGTGCAGGTGGTGGCTGCCGAGGTAATGGTAATGCCGCGCTCCTGCTCCTGCTCCATGTAATCCATGGTCGCCGTGCCCTCATGCACCTCGCCTATACGGTGCGTGATGCCCGTGTAGAAGAGGATGCGTTCTGTCGCTGTCGTCTTTCCGGCGTCGATGTGCGCCATGATTCCGATATTCCGGCAGCGGTTCAGCGGTGTGATGCGAGGCACGGCATTTTTCCTTGCGGGTATACATCGCCCGCGGTTCTGAAACTTCAACAATCAAAATCCTGGGTGCCCCAGGTCCGGATTTTCGGACCTGGGAAACCAAACTCTTTCTTCCCCGCTTACCACCGGTAGTGGGCAAAGGCCCTGTTGGCCTCGGCCATGCGGTGCACGTCTTCCTTCTTCTTCATCGCCCCGCCGCGCCCGTTGGCCGCGTCCAGCAACTCGTTCGACAGCTTGTCGGTCATGCCCTTCTCGCCGCGGCCGCGGCCGTAGCTGATCAGCCAGCGAATGGCCAGCGAGGTGCGCCGGTCGGGATTCACCTCAATGGGTACCTGGTAGTTGGCGCCGCCCACGCGGCGGGTCTTCACCTCCAGCAGCGGCTTGCAGTTCTCCACCGCCTTCTTGAAGAGCTTGAGAGCATCGTCGCCGCCGCCTTTCTCCTCCAGGTTCTTCATCGCCTGATAGAAGATGCTCTGGGCCGTCGACTTCTTGCCGCCCCACATCATGGAGTTGACAAACTTGGTGACCAAATCGGACCCGTAGACCGGGTCCGGCGCCACCACCCGCTTCGCAATGTGCCCTTTTCTCGGCATAATCCTCAAAATCCTCAAAATCAGCCGCTGGCTTTTAGCTGCCAGCTTCTAGCTCCTCAGTGCGGGAAGCGCCAATTAGGCTCTCCCAGGAAACGAGCTAGAAGCTAGGAGCTAGCGGCTAGTAGCTCGATCTACGCTACTTCTTCGCCGCGCCGCCCTTGGCGCGCTTGGCGCCGTACTTCGACCGGCTCTGCTTGCGTTCGCCCACGCCCACTGAATCCAGCGTGCCGCGCACCACGTGATAGCGGACGCCGGGCAGATCCTTCACGCGCCCGCCGCGAATCAGCACGATGGAGTGCTCCTGCAGGTTGTGGCCGATGCCCGGAATGTAAGTGGTGACCTCAATCCCGTTGGTCAGCCGCACGCGGGCAACCTTGCGCAGAGCCGAGTTCGGCTTCTTGGGTGTCTGGGTATACACGCGGGTGCAAACCCCGCGCCGCTGCGGCGAGGCCTGCAAGGCCGGAGACGCCGTCTTGTACCGCGGGGCCGTGCGCCCCTTGCGAACCAACTGATTGAATGTAGGCAAACTGAAACTCCTTACCCTGTTAAAAACCGCTAACAAAATGCTGGCCCACCCAACTGCCTACAGCCGCGCGCAGACCCATGGGGCCTCCCGCTGCGAAAGGCGCGACTTGAAGCCTGTCGCGCGCGCACCGAAGCCCTGTTCTGCTGCTTCGCGTCTGCCTTCGTTCCAAAATCAGACGAGAACCGGGACGGTGGCCGGGCGTTTCCAAATTCTCTGGGAAGCCAACTCCGTTTCGCGGTTCCGGCCCGCATAGCCCTCCAAGGTGGAGAACGCGCGGACTCCGTAGCGATATTGCCCCTGCCCTCCGCAAGAAGAGAGCGATTTCGGAGACATGTCTGGCCGGTTGACTGCACCTGGCCTGGGGATCAGCACCCGCCCTTTGCCGCCGGACCGGACTGCCCGCCCGCCTAAGCCCGTTAAGACACACTGACTCAGGCGTTCTTGCGCAACCTTTTAACCATACCAAGAAACACGGGCCGGGGTCAATTCTTTCTCGCCCCTAGGCTGCGCATTTTCTGGAAAAGCACACCGCCGCGTCACCTCAGGGCACGACGTAGGTACCCAAGGTAGACACCGCCTTCACCGTTCCATTCAACGGCAACGGCTGGAGAGACGGGAAATTCCCCTGGGAGATATCCGCCTCCCAGATCACATCCGTTCCGGAGGCCGGCGCAGAAAGGAATCCTGTCCCACCGGAGAGGTCAGGGACAGCCACCGTCGTTGATCCGTCGAGGTAGTTCCCCGTCGCAGTGACCAGGATGTAGTTCTCGGCTGTGGAGCTGCTGGACCAGTTCATGCTTACCCCATCGTACACACCTGTCTGGCCGGAGAATCCCGCATAGGAAAGGTCAAACGAAGGCCACGTTGCCGCCGTCGGACCCGCGTAAGACCACGCAGGAGGAAAGGTAAGAGACACCGGACCTGCCGAAGCCGAAGTCATCGTGACGATGACCTCCCCTAAGAGATTCGATGTACCGCCGTAGGCAACGGCACTGAAGTAGTAGTAGTCTCCGCTTTGTACAGCGCCTGCCGGTAACGCCGGATACTCGGACGTAGCGGCGTTCGTAAGGATAAAGCCGCCATCGCCCCCCATGTTATAGGCGGCGGCTGTCGATGGGGCGCCATATCCCGATGGGACGTTGTTATAGGTGAGAGGCTCGAGCGTTGTCTCATCGGCAGCGCCGAGAACGACCGTATTGCCGCCGTTCAATGCGCCGGGAACTGTCTGGCTGCTGAAGTTTTTCGCGGCAAGCACACTGAAGGTTTCCCCGGAGTTGGTCAGAACTGAATTGAAGGCCACCACTGCCACCCTGTCAGTCCCCACTGGCGCAGCAAAGCTGAAGTTGCCGCCCGGACTGCTCAAATAGTCAGACGACTGCGCCGTGCCGCTCAGTGCGTCGATGTTCAGAAAGCTGGCCCCGGAAATAGCGCTCGCATCGACAGTCCCCGTCAGCGTTCCGGTTGCGCCGGTGGTTGATGTGACCGGACACGACTCGGAAAACGAGGTCCCGTCTAGCGTACTGGCCTCATACACATTCTCGGTCGTCTGCTGAGATGGGGGGGTTGTCGTAAAAATCACAGGAGGACAGACGAAGGCCACGGCGAAGTTGGTCGTACCGCTGGGCAGGCTGAGCGTGAGACTGCCAGAGGTAAGCGTCGCGGCGGTGAACGCGCCGGAGCCGACTCGGGTGGCTACATCGGTGGGCGTTCCGCCAGTGATGGTGAATGTGACGTTGGTCGAGCCGTTGCCGCCGCCCGAGCCTCCGCTGCCGGAGCCGCCGCAGCCGGCAATCAAGATAAGCGCTCCACCGAGAATGGATAAGCGAATAAGTGCAAAAGACATGGGAAGTCCTTTCTTAACTCATTCGGGCCTCATGCTACGACTTAGTTCCGAAAAAACACACCGCGCGGACTGGCAAAAATCTCCGCGCTGTGCTCTGCTCCGGGAAACGGCAACAAGGAGAAACTCCCGCCGCTGCCTATGACCGCTCGCCTATTCGATCGAGTGCAGCTTCCAGGCCCCGTTTTCGAGGACAAAATTGGCCTGGCGCTTGGTGCTCAGCTTGTTGCCGGGGTTGTGGGCAATGCCCTGTAGCGCGTCCGGCACGCCGTCCATATTCACGGCCTCAGAGAACTCGACGCTCTTGGCTGTATCCACGCCGGGAAGTATTTCGTCCTGGACATCCTTCAAATCGCGCGCCTTCAGGTGATTGGCTGCAACGGTCACCACAATCACTGAATAGTTTTTGTCTGATTGGCTCAGCGGGCGCCACTGGATCACATCGCCCCCACTTTGCAGCTTGAGCACCTTCTTGCCCTCGGGGGTTAGCGTGAAGTCGGCCCAGAATCTGTTGGGATAGAGCTTGGTCCGTCCCCAATACTTGGCCGCAACGCCCTCCCCAAGTCCCAATTCGTCCACTGCGATGCTGGCGCCCACCGCGGGAGTCTGGTCGTATTTGGCCTGAATCAACGCCTGCGCATTGTCTCGCGTCAACTCGGGCACTGCCTTGCAGCCGGTCAGCAACAACCCCGCGCCCAGAAACGCCAGCGCACCCAAAGCCTGCATTTTCATCGCGTTTTTCACTTTCCCTCCCTACAGCGCATAAAATTGCACGAACTGCTTCAACCCGCCATTTTTCACCTAACTCTCTCGCAGTGTCAATGGAGTTGGAAGTGACCTTGCTCACAGATGGTGGATTTTTAACCGGACAAGCGCAAAAACAGCCTCGGAACCAGGGCAAAAGGGCCGCGTCAGTTCAATCCGTCCTTTTGGTCAGCGCGCCGCTTCTCTTACGATCCGGCCCAGCAGGAACTCCAGAAAGCCCTCCTCGTCCGATTGGAGGCAAACCTGCGCATTGGGCGGGCCATCTACAGGCCTGGTAAAACCCTTGTCGTCCACTTCCAGCCGCATCGGCTTTGCCGGGCACAGTTCGGGACGAACCGCATAGGCCACGGCCACCGGGTCAAAGAGAGTAGGCGCGGCTGCATGCCCCTCGTTGCCGGCCAGCCACTGGTGGTAGAGCAGCGTGAGCTGGTCGGTGAGTGGCGAGCCATGCGCAAAGATCGCCTCCCGCTCCGGTGTCTTCAGGTGAATCTGTGTCGAATCCAGCGGCATCATGAAGACTGGGACGCCCGCGGCCAGCAGCGCTCGCGCTCCCGCCGGGTCGCGGCTGATGTTCCACTCGGCGTCAGGAGGCCGTCGCTCGCCGTTACGCCCGTCGTAGCCCCGGTAGATGCTGCCGCCCATCATCACCACCCGCTTGAGCTTGCGAAAGGTCGCGGGGTCGCATTCGATGGCCGCCTGGATATTGAACAGCGGACCAATGAAGATCAGCGTAATCTCGCCGGGATGCGCGCGAATCTGCCTAAGCAGGAACCCGGCTGCGTCGTCATGTTTTCGCTCGTAATCCCAGCGTGCCCACTCTTTCTCTTGGTCCAGGAGCTTGCCGGGGGCAATGCAGCCACCGCGCGGTCCCCCCTTTGCATACGCGGCCTGGGTGAACACGTTGTTGTGCGGCGTTGGAAGACCGGGAATCACTGGAATGTTTGACCCGCACGCCGCGGCGTCCAGATAGCGGTCCACCAGCCGCGCCCGTAGTTCGGTATCGCCGAAGGTTGTTGTAATCCCAATGAGCCGCAGTTCCGGACTCCGCAACGCCAGGGCCAGCGCAAAGGCGTCGTCGATGTCGTCGCCGATATCGGTATCGAGAATGACAAAGTCCGGAAAGCGGTCGGGCGGGCGAAGGGCTGCGGGCGCTTGAGAGGCGGCAGCAGAGGCCGTAATCATCGCGGCAAGGGCAAGGAAGATTCGCGCGTTTCTCATGCCATTCACTTTAATGGATTTCCGGCGCGTAGGATCAGGCTAGGGCATAGAAGCTCAAAGCCGCATCGCCCTGTTCCAGCAGCCGCGTGCGTCCCAGCAATCCATAGCGGTCTTCAAGCCGCTCCTTGCGGCGGTGCTCGGCAATGACCAGCGCGCCTGGAACCAGCAGACCGGCCGCGCCGCTGCCCAGCAAGCCCAGCGTGGCCGCGTACTCCCCCGCTGCGTCGTAAGGCGGATCGAGAAACACCAGGTTGAAGACCAGGCCCGATTTTCGTTCCGGCTCCCGTCCAGCCTTTCGGCCCAGGCCGGCGCCCATCCCGGAGTTTCGCAGCCAGGCGTACACGCTGCCCGCGTGAATCTGGAATCCCGCCGTCAGCGCCAGCCTGGCCAGGTTGCCGCGCAGCACAGCAAGCGCGGCCGGAGCGCGCTCCACGAAGACTATGTTTGCCGCTCCACGGCTCAACGCCTCGATCCCCACCGCGCCCGAGCCGGCATACAAATCCAGAAAAGCCGCGCCCTCAATGTGCGGCGCCAGCACGTTGAACAGCGTCTCGCGGAGCCGGTCGCTGGTGGGCCGAGTGGCCAGCCCGGAAGGGGCCGCCAGCGTGCGGGATCGGAACTCGCCGGCGATAATGCGCATCGCTGTTCAGCATACCGGACCGCCACCCGCTACAATCTTCGTATGCGTGGCTGGTCAACCCCGATGGGCCGTTGGATGGGCGTCGAGTTGCGCGTCCACGTCTTTTTCCCGTTGCTGGCACTCGTTTGCCTGGCGCTCAGCGCCACAGACGGCCCGGCGCGCGGCCTGGGCCTGTTCCTGGTGCTGGTTGCCGCCGTCCTCGTGCGGGAAATCGCCCGCCTTCTCGTTGCCGCCTGGCTCGGTTTGCGCCTGCGCGCCATCCTGCTGCTGCCCATCGGCGGACTCTTCGCATACGCTAATCCCGAAAGTCAGGAGAACGCCAGCCAGGGCGCCGGACAGTTTGCCATCGCGCTGGCCGGTCCGCTGGCGAACGCGGCTACGGCGTTGGTGCTGGCCGCCACATTTTTGGGCGCAAGCAGCGATCTGAAACTTCTCGACCAGCCCTTCATCACCTCCGCATATCTGCTCCGTAGTCTGGTCTGGATGCAGGTCGGGATGGCGCTGCTGCACCTGATGCCCGCCTATCCGCTCGACTGCGGCCGCCTGATCCGGGGCAGCCTTGCACGCAAGCATGGCTCCGCTGCCGCCGGCCGCGCCGCCGCCGGACTGGGCCAGGTGCTGGCGCTGGCCGCCATGGTCGGTGGCATGTTGCTGCACAACTACTGGCTCATCATCGCCGGCTTCTTCATCATGATCGGCGCGCAAATTGAAGACCAGGGAGTCTTTTTCCAGTCCGTCGTCGACACCGTGCGAATGCGCGAGGTGATGCTCACCGATTTCGCTACCCTCTCGCCTTCCGACACTCTGGCTGACGCGCTGGCCCGCTGCGTCCACTCCCTGCAGGAGGACTTCCCAGTGGTGCGCGGCCTCCAACTGGTTGGCATCGTTTCCCGCCAGCGCATCGTGGACGCCCTGCGCAGCGAAGGCAACGGCTACATTCAGTCGGTCATGTCGCGCGCCTTCCAGGTGGCGCGGCCTGAGGACACGCTGGGAACCACCATCCGCCGCCTTACCGCGGGACGCGGCCTGGCGCTCATTCCGGTCACCGACAGCGGACGCGTGGTGGGCATTGTGAGCGTGCAAAACCTGATGGGGGCGATGTCGCTGCTGGCCGAGCAGCGCCGCCTGGAACGCGAGGAAGCCCGCCAGGAAACCGGAGAGTGACAGTGCGCACGGCCGCCGACACGGACTCGGGCCCCCAGCGACAGGTCTTCGTCGCTGGGGTGGGGGAAATGCCGCTGGCGCCCGGCCTCTACCTGGTCGCCACTCCCATCGGCAACCTGAGCGACATCACCCTGCGCGCCCTGGACGTGCTCCAGCGCGTGGACCGGATCGCCTGCGAAGACACGCGCCAGACGCAGAAGCTGCTCAACCACTTCCAGATCGCAACCCCCACCGTAAGCTGCCACCAGCACAACGAGCGCCACCGCGCTCATGAACTCCTGACCGCGCTCCAGGCGGGCCAGCGCATCGCGCTGGTCTCCGATGCCGGAATCCCTGGCATCAGCGACCCCGGAAGCTGGCTGGCCGCCGAAGCCATCGCCGCTGGCGTGCCCGTGATTCCCATCCCCGGCGCCAATGCCGCGCTCAGCGCCCTGGTGGCCTCCGGCCTGCCCACCGGCGAGTTCCTGTTTCTAGGCTTCCTGCCGGAGAAAGCCGGCGCCCGCCGCAGCCGGCTGGAAGCGCTGGCGGCCGAGGCCGGTAACTCCGGGTCGGCCCGCACGCTCATTTTTTACGAGGCCCCGCACCGGATTCTGGAGACGTTGGCCGATCTGGAGGCCGTCTGGGGCGAGAATCTGCGCGTGGCCGTGGCCCGCGAGCTGACCAAGATTCATGAGGAGTTTCTGCGCGGAACGGTGGCAGGCGTACGGCTGGAAATGGAAGGCCGCGATCGCATCCGCGGCGAGATCACCCTGCTGGTGGAAGCGCTGCCCCAAAGCCGCTCACAGTCAGCTAGCGCCGCGCCCGGGAAGATCGCCGATCGCGTTGCGCGCCTCCAGGCCGAGACCGGCGTGAACGAGAAGGAAGCCTTGAAGCGCCTGGCGCGGGAGATGGGCCAGTCAAAGAGCGAACTCTATCGCGAACTTCAGCGGGAGCGGGCGCGGTTGAGGGCCGGCTCTTGATCCACGCGCAAGAATCTTTGAAGAAGAAACAGGAAAAGCGCCATTTGCAGGATGGTCTTCATGGGGTCCTCGACTCTGAACTTCGGGATAAAACCAGCATCTCCTTCAACAGAGGCATCGCGCTGCCGAAATGGGGGAACGGCTCGGCTGTCCCGTCCGGCAACTGTCTCAGCCGGGAGGGAATCGGAGCCGGTGCGGCTTCATCCGCTACCGGCAGCACCGCATCCCGCTGAATCCGGTACGGATACACTCTTACCCTAGCCAGAAAGAACCAGGGATATTGTGTTAACTCGATATGCTCCACTTCGACGGCGTTGAAGTGTTCACTTACCTGCCGAAGCGCCAGCTTGAGCGCGCTGGCGATGGCCTCCTGCGATCTCTCGCCTACGCCGCTTCGCAGCAATCCATCGGCAATCTTGATGAAGTTCCATCCGCGCGTCTGAATCTTCTTTTCCAAACGGCGCGCATTCTCCCTCCGCACAAAGTTCCAGCCCTCGCCAAACTCATCGGTCGCCAGTTTAAGGCCCACGGGCAATTCAACCCGCGCGCGCAAAAGCATCTTCAGTTCAGCGATGTTGTGCATCGGGACAACTCTTTCTCAGTTGTAGAATTGGGCCGCGTTGGCGCACTTCGGCAGCCCCTCGGCGGGGTGCCTTTGGAAAACCTGCACGGGCGCCCGCTCGGCCGGCTGGACGATCGCGTAGTGGATGAGACTGTGGCAATAGATGCAATCCGCTTCGCGTATCGCGCTGACAGAACCACCTAGAGCCTGGGGAAAGGTCCGTAGGCATTCCGTACAGCAAATCATCACGTAGGGCTCTCCGGAATTGTCGTGTCCGTTGGACTGAATCCAGATGGGCGCCAACGCGCTTGGCGGCCGGTTGGGAAGCACCCGGTCCACATTGGGCAGGGCTCCCAGAATCCTCAATAAAGATCCCATGCTGCTGCCTTTTTGATAGAAGGCGTCGGCGGCAACGCCGGAGGGCACTTCGTTGCCTTGGAACGCGCCGCTCATGGCGATCGTCTGGATCGCGGGGAACCGGCGGCGGACCACAGAGAGCAACTCGTAACCGGACATATTGGGCATGTTGAGATCGGAGAGAAGGATGTCGGGGACTTCCTTCCGCAGCTCAATTAATGCGGAGAATCCGTCTTCCGCGGTGCGCGCGCGATACCCAACCTCAGTCAGCAGTTGCGAAATCGACATTCGAACAGAAAGCTCATCGTCGGCGATGAGAACTCTTGTCTTCTTATCGGGCATATCTCACCCCATTCAGCGAGTCAATAAAGGAGGTGGGCTGAGCGTCCCATTAATTGAATCCAAATGCTGGTCAATTTTGTACACGTTACCGGGGCCGGCTATGTTTTTTCGCCTGGAATGCCCTAAAGA
>JBEKZR010000102.1:0-10058 GCA_049509715.1 Occallatibacter sp.
TCCTCTTGCCGCTCTCGATGCTCACGTCTGCCCATCGCCATGAAAAAAGCTTACGAGCAAACCCTGTGGATAATCCAACAACTTCCAGAGTACGAATCAGGACTTGCACCACGGGCTGCTAGTGGAAGATATGAAGCGATACGCAACGCATGCATAGGCATGTTTCCCAACCTTCCAAAGCATTTGTTGCCAGAGGGAGTTGTTGTAGATAATGCTGACGGGCACCGTTTCGGAGTGTGGATCATGCCCGACAACACTACAGAGAGATGTTTAGAAAATTTTCTCAAACTTTTGGTTCCACCAGAATGTAAGGTAGTTTGGGATCATGCTGAAGCGTCGGTCATGAATGCCCAAAAGTTGGGCTGCAATCTAGTGGGGAATAACTATGCAAAAGCCATTCTTTACACTTGGCTTGCATGGCAGGAAAGCCCGGGACAGTCGCCAGGTATCGCGCTGACAAAGAAAATGCTAGACCCTACCAATCAAGCAGCAACTTCGTTTGTGGAGTGGTTCCGAAAACTCTACCAACTCCAACCGAAGACCATGTTATTCCCCTAGATTTCCTTAATTCACCAAGGCCACGTCAGGGCATGTCTAGCTTGCTTATCGCAAGAAGATAATTTTCCTAGATTGTAAACTAGACCCCTAAATATCAATCGTGGTCGATTGTCTCGACTTCCCGCCTAGCTGCTTGAGTCCCGCGCTTCTCCCAGGATCAATTTGAGAGTGATCTGTTTGTTGCCGCGATAGAAGGTGACGCTGATCGTGTCTCCGGCCTGATGTTTGTCCATGAGGGCGTTGATGTCCTGCGGATCGTTGACTCCCTGGCCGTCGATGGCCACGATGAGATCGCCGCCCAGCATGATGGGGGTATTGCCCACATAAGCCTGCTGGTCGCCGCCGTGCAGGCCGGCTTGCTCGGCTGCGCCGCCGGGAATCACTTTCTGGATGAGAACGCCGGAGTCGACGGCCAAGCCCATCTGCGAGGCCAGGTCGGGGCCGATGGCGTAGGAGACGATGCCCAGCGAGGGCCGCTTGACGCGCCCGTACCGGGTGAGGTCGGCCAGCACCGCCTTGGCGGTGTTGATGGGAATGGCAAAGCCGATGCCTGAGCTCTGGTCGACCCCCGGGCTCGAAGCAATCATCGTGTTGATGCCGATGACCTCGCCGTGGGAGTTGAGCAAGGGGCCCCCGGAGTTGCCGGGGTTGATGGCCGCATCGGTCTGAATGGCGTCCTCAATGGGCGCGCCTTCCGCGCCGTGAATGGAACGGATGGAGCTGATGATGCCGCGGGTCATGGTGCCGCTGAGGCCGAAGGGATTGCCGATGGCGTAGACCTTCTGGCCCACGGCAAGCTCACTGGAATCGGCCAGCGTGACCGGTTGCAGGTTAGGCGCGTCGATTTGCAACAGGGCCAGATCGTGAACCCTGTCAGTGCCCACCACCTTGGCGGTGTAGCGGCGCTTGTTGCTGAGCATGACCTCGATGCCACGATTGGCGTTCTCGACCACATGGTAGTTGGTGAGTACATGGCCGGCCTTGTCGAGGATAAAGCCGGAGCCCTGGCCGTGCTGCGGGACGACTCCCTCAAAGAAGTTGAAGACCAGGATTGTGGAAGTGATGTTGACCACCGAGGGCAGCACCCGCTTGTAGACGGCGATGTTGTTCTGCTCCTCGGCGTCGTAGGCAGGCGCGGCCTCGGCTTCAGTAAGCTGGAGCGGAGAGTTTGAGGCCTTGGCGGGAAAGAGCGCGAAATGGCTCCAGGCCGGACCGCCAGGACTGGGGGAGAGATGCGAGGTGAGGTACCAGAATCCGCCCACCAGAAGGACAACCAGGAGAACGCGGCGCAGTAGTTTCATAGCTTCTAGACCCTAAAACCTTCCTGAAATCCTCAGTCATCACTGGTCAGTTCTCTGTAAAGACCGCTTATGGCAGAATCGACGACCACCGACAACTGAAAGCTGACCTCTGATAACTGGTTTACGGCGGCAGCGCGCGCAAGTTCCCTGAGGGAGCGGCGCGGCCACCACTTCTCTTATTCTAAAGACAAGGCAGGCGGAAATTTGTTGCTCTCCTCACAAAGGCGCTGCCACAGCGCGGCAACCTGGGAGTGGAGCGCGGATTGATCTCCTGTGTTTTCAAGGACATAGTCGGCGCGGGCAGCCTTTTCCGCATCGGGGATCTGGTGGGCCAGCCGGAGACGGGCATCGGCTTCGGCGGCCTTGCGGGCAGGACCGGAGCGGCCGGGAGAGCTGGATGAGCTGATTCTGGCGGCATAACGGGCGATCTTCAACTCGTCGGGCGCGGTGACCAGGATCACGCGGTCAATGCGGCGGCGCCAATCGGCCAACACGCTCTCCTTTTCACCGCGAGCGCGGGCGTCGCGCTCCACCTCAAAGATCAGCGCCGACTCGATGACAGCGACAGCCGCGGGGTTGCGGGCAAAGACCGAGTCCATCCAGCGGCGCTCGACGGCGATCACCTCCGGATGCACGATGGCGTTCAGATCGTTGAGCCGCCCGCCCTGAAAGGCGAGTGCGGCCAGCCGGGCGCGGTTGAGGCGGCCATCGGGATTGACCACTTCAGGGCCGAAAACGCGCACAATCTCGGCATAGACCTGCTGGCCCGGTTCCATCAGCGCGCGGCCCAGCTCATCGGCCTCGATCACCTCGGCGCCCATTTCGCGCAGGATTGCGGCAACGGTGCTCTTGCCGCTGCCGAGACCGCCAGTGAGACCAACTCGAAGCATGATGAATAAACCCCGCGTTAGTTGTGCGCAAACCCGGTCCGGGCTGCATTTGACCGCGTCCAGCGCTGAACGCAGTATAGGCGATCAAGCAGTTCCTCCCGTAGGGAGGAGAGGAAAATAGCCCAGGGTGAAACCCTGGGTAATCGATCAATATAGAGATTCCCGCCCTGTAGGGGCGGTTTGAACGTCTGCACGGGCGCTGGATTCAATGATCCATGGCGAGATCATTCGATCCGCCCCTCCAGGGCGGATGACCTTTCTTTTGTCCCTTACCCAGGGCTGCGCTACGCTTGCCCTGGGCTATTTTCGATGGCTCCCTACGGGAGCAAACCGATGGGCTGCTCATAGGATTCCTGATGCAGAGGTCCATTTTCGAATTGCGGTCCTTGAAGCTTCTCGTTGGTGAGAACCTTCCGCGCTGTGGTCGGCTGCGCCGAAGTGATTAGGTCTTGGGGCGAAACAGGCGTTTTTCTGGACTTACTCATCTCATTCCATTACATGGATATTTTGCACACTTCGCGTAATAAGTATTACAATCAGCGGGCTGCCCACAGAATTGGAGATCTCCGCTCGATGATCCGCCTTTTCTTAGTCTTCGTTCTTCTCCAAACACCTGTTTGCCTTCACGCTGCCAGCTTCGATTGCTCGAAGGCGCGCACGTCCATCGAGAAGGCCATCTGCTCCTCGCCCGAATTAAGCGCGGCTGACGACAAACTCGCTCAGGCCTATCACGTAGCCCTGACCAAAGTTCCCGAGGCCGCCATGCTTGTCCGCGAGGCCCAGCGAAAGTGGCTGCTGTCCGCAGAACAAAAATGCAGCCATATGGATACGAATTACTCCATTAGCCATGCGAATCCGAATTACTCCATTTCGGATTGCCTGTTTGACGCGTGGACTGACCGCACCTATTTTCTCAGCCAAATCTCCGTCCGAATGGGAGGCGTGCCTTTCTTCTTCCGGGAGATTTCGTTAGGTAAGCCCTGTGACGAAGAAGACTTTTCGACAGGGTTGGCCAAACCCGGCCCTCAAACCGGCAACTCCAAGGACTCAGATTCTGACCGCGATTCGTGTGCAATCCATGCAACATGGCCCGAGGCGATCTCGAACGCGCCCCAGTGGCACGCCTGGAACAAGGCTTTGCTCGATGAGGCTCGCCGTTTCAATGCTTCGCAAGATAACGTGAACGAGATCCCAGATCATTGGGTGCGCTTTACAGACCCTACTTGGCATTCTGACGATCTTGATGTTTCTGTTGACCTCGATTGTGTATCCCCTACCCTGGTCGCAGCCACCATCAATCGGACCTACACCTACGCTCATCCCGCACTCCAGGAACGGGCATTCAATTGGCTACTCAAGCATGGCCGCGAACTCAAGCAAGACGATCTTTTCAGACCAAACTCGGGTTGGGAAACTTGGATAAAAATGCGCGTTGCTCAGATCGTTAAGGAATACGAAATCACTGAACTGAAGAGTCAACCGTCAGAGGCCGAAGAGATAGCGGCATCGGCCGCTGACGTCACGGTTGAACCGCGCTACTGGCGAATCGGGAGCAAGGGCCTCAATCTCATCTTCACCCAGGACGAACTCGGATACCTTACCGCCGTTATGATGCCCGATGTCACTCTTTCATGGTCCGACCTCAAACCTTACCTCAACCCTACCTTTGAGATTCCACGATAGGACTGCCGCTGCAACGCGGAGACAGTACTATCGGCTCCGAGGCCAATCGACGGAAAGCGTCAGAGGCCTCTGCGCATCTTGGCGGCATGCACGGTGTTGGCCATCAGCATGGCGATGGTCAGCGGGCCCACGCCGCCGGGCACGGGCGTGTACGCGCCTGCCAACTCGAAGGCTTTGGGGTGCACGTCGCCCACAAGGACCGAACCCCGCTTGGCGAACGTGGCTTCGCGCTTTTGGTCGCCGGCAAAGAAGCGGTCGAACTCCTCGCGGCTGGCGATGCGGTTGATGCCCACGTCGATGATGGTTGCGCCGGGGGAGACCATCTCCGGGATAATGAAGCCAGGGCGGCCAATGGCGGCGACCAGGATGTCGGCCTGGCGGGTGAGCTCTCCGAGCTTTTGCGTTTTGGAGTGACAAATGGTCACGGTTGCGTTCTGGTGGAGCAGCAGGATGGCGGCGGGTTTGCCGACGAGGTCGCTGCGGCCCACGACTACGGCGTGCCGGCCGCTGATGGCAATGCCGCTGCGCCGCAAAATCTCAATCACCCCGGCGGGAGTGCAGGGCGCCAGAGCCGGCCGGCCAGCCTGCAAGAGGCCCGCGTTCACCGGATGAAGGCCGTCCACGTCCTTGGATGGCGAGACAGCATCGACCAGAGCTTTTGTATCGACCTGGGGTGGCAGCGGCAACTGGATGAGGATGCCGTCGATGTCCTCTCGATCATTGAGGCTGGCCACCAGGTCGAGCATCTCCTGGGTGGTGACGTCTTCGGGCGGGGTGACGACTTCACTGAAGATTCCGAGTTCGGCGCAGGTCTGCGCCTTGCCGCGGACATAAATCTCCGACGCGGCCACATGGCCCACCAGCACTACCGCCAGGCCCGGACGAATGCCCAGCTCTGCCAGCAGCTTCACCTCTTCCGCAACTTCCTGCTTGATTGCCGCGGCAATCGCCGCGCCGTCCAGGATCCTTGGCATCTTTCGCTCCAGATAATCATCGTATCGCTTCCCGCCACCGGGTGAACTCGCCGCTCTTCACGAATCAAATAGAAGCAATCCTGCTTATATTGTTGATGGGGCATGGGCACAGCGGGTGATGCCCGCGCCCGTTCCCGCCTGATAGCATTTCCGTATGTTTCTTCCCTCTCTTCGCAAATCCCCTAGCGCTGGATCGATCGCCGGCGTGGCCCTCGTTTTGGGCACGGTTTTCAGCCTTCCCAGCGCGCAGACGCAGGATTCCCATGCGGCCCCGGAGCCGGATCGCGCCCGCATTGAAGAAGTTCTGAAAGGGCTCAGCCGGGGCCAGTCGTTTAGACAGGTCGCGGTTGCGCCGGATGGCAAGCATTTGGCCTGGATTCAGAATGCGAAGGACGGCGCCGAAATCCGCGTGGCTCCGTTGGACGACCTGACCAAGAGCGAGCGTGTGACTGCGGCGGCCAAGCCGGAGCAGCACTGCCACGAGGGCGAGATCGCCTGGTCGCCGGACGCCAGGACGCTGGCCTTTTTCTCCGATTGCGCCAAGCTGGGCGAGCAGACCGACCTCTATGCTGCTCAGCCCGGCGGCAGCCCGGCCCGGCGGCTTACCGAACTGAAGGGCTACGTGGAGGCGCCGGCCTTTTCGCCGGACGGGAGCCGCGTGGCCTTCTTATATGTCGAAGGGGCGACGCGCCCGTCCGGGGCGCTGGCGGCCGTGAAGCCGCCGTCCGGAGTCATTGGCGAGGATGGCGTGGAGATTGAGCGGGTGGCCGTCGCCCGCGTCAAAGCGTCGAAGCCTGAGAGCCCCGAGTGGGCTACTCCACCCGATCTTCATGTCTACGAGTTTGATTGGCGGCCGGATTCCAAGGGGCTGGCTTACATCGCCGCCAATCCACCGGGAGAGAACAACTGGTGGGTCGCGAAGCTCTATACCCAGGAGCTTGGCGGCTTGCCTAAAACCATTCTGGCGCCCGCCGAGGTCTCCGGCCCGCTGCACGGCCTGCAGATCGCCGTTCCGCGCTGGTCGCCGGACGGCAAGACCATCGCTTTTATCGGCGGCCTGATGAGCGACCAGGGAGCGACGGGCGGGGATGTGTGGATCGTCTCCTCGAGCGGCGGCCAACCAATCGACCTGACCCCTCAACGGCCCACCTCGCCGGCCTGGATCGAGTGGGAGGGCAACGAGCACATCGCTGTCAGTGAACTGGCTGGCGGCAACAGCCAGTTGGTCCGCTTCCGCCTGGAAGTCGACTCGACCGGCGAAAGCATAACCACCAGCTTTGGCTCGCCCATCTTCAGCATTCCCGGCAGCGTAGGCGACGGGCACATGGAAATGAGCCTTTCCTCCACAGCCGATCACTCGATGTTCGTCTTCCGCGCCAGCACCTTCGACAATCCCGAGGAGATCTATGCGGCCAGATCGGGGAGCGTGAGCGGCGAGGAATTGGCGTTTAGGACCCAGTTGTCGCACTTCAACGACGGCGTGGAACCGGCCTGGGGCAAGTCCGTCTCGCTGAACTGGAAGAGCGATACGTTTCAGGTGCAGGGCTGGCTGATGCTGCCCAAAGACTACGATCCAGCGAAGAAGTATCCGCTGATCGTGGAGGTGCACGGGGGGCCGGCCTCGGCGGAACTCTCTCACTGGGGTGGCGGCAGCCTGAGCGCGGCGGCCTTTTCGGCGCTGGGCTACTTCGTCCTGCTGCCGAACCCCAGGGGCAGCTTCGGGCAGGGCGAGGAGTTTGTCCAGGCCAACCGCAAGGACTTCGGCTACGGAGACTTGCGGGACATTCTGGCCGGCGTTGACGCGGTGCTGGCCAACTATCCGGTGGACCCCGGCCGGGTCGGGATTACGGGCTGGAGCTACGGGGGATTCATGACCATGTTTGCCGTCACCCAGACGCAGCGGTTCAAGGCGGCGGTTGCGGGCGCGGGCATCTCGAACTGGCAGAGCTATTATGGCGAGAACTCGATCGACCAGTGGATGATTCCGTACTTTGGCGCCTCAGTCTACGACGATCCGGCCGTCTACGCCAAAAGCTCGGCCATCAACTTCATCAAGCAGGCCCGCACGCCCACGCTGGTGGTGGTGGGCGACAGGGACGGCGAATGTCCGGCGCCCCAGTCCTACGAGTTCTGGCATGCCCTGCGCGACCGGCGCGTGCCCACGCAACTGGTGGTCTACCCCAACGAAGGGCACGGGTTTGCCGACCCCGCCCACCGGCGCGACGTGATAGAGCGGGCCGTTGAGTGGTTTGCACGCTATATGCCGCCGGCGGAGTAGTGGGACCTGTCCGCGCCCTGACTGCTCGCCATCGGTGCTCGTGCGAGTCTATTGGGAGCAGGGGTGGGGAATCGGGCTGGGCAGCTTCCGGCCGGCAGTGAGCCGTGAGCCACTTCGTCCTGATACACTTTTCCTTGGAGTTTCAAAGCGTGTTTTGCCGACCGGCTGCATGGAAGAGCGTACCGCCGCCGGCCGGTCATGGGAGCGGATTTCACCAGTTGCAGGCCAGTTCAGGCATGTTGACGGGCCGCTTATAAGTCATTTTTTCTTTACGGATTCGCCAGATACCGTTCCGCGCATCGAAGCGGCGGGGCGGGGAGGATTCATGCGGCGGTTTTTAACGCTTGTTTGCTTGATGAGCCTGGCCATTCCGGCCGGGATTTCGATCTCCGGTTGCACGCGCAACCCGGCGGGGAACTATTGCAACGGCCTGGGTTACGGCCAGAAGATCACGGACGTGAGCTCCATCACATTGCAGCCCCAGGTCGGCGGCATCTCGCTGGCCTTTGGGCAGACGCAGCAGGTGAGTTCGCCCTCGGCCAAGAACTGCAAGGGTACCGCAGCCAATTTTTCGGGGGGGTTTACCTATAGCACGACGAACAACCAGTTGGTGGATATCTCGCCCACCGGCAACATCTGCGCCGGCACGTGGAACCGGAACACCGGCGGCGGCATCGCCAACTACACTTATTGCAACAAGCCGAATCCGCTGCCCTCGACGGGCAGCTTGCCCTACGCGACGGCTTACATCACGGCGTCCGCGGCTTCGGTGACTTCCAATCCGGTAGAGGTTTACGTGCATGCGCAGGTAACCTCCGTTACCCTTGTCACTCAGCCCGTGTCGGGGTCCGCGCAGCAGTGCTTTTCGCAGGGCACCCTGGCGACACTCGACGCGCAGGCTTGCTTCGCCAGCAACAACACGCAGTATGAGCTCTGCGCGCCGTCTTCAGTTACCAGCAACTATGCCTGCGCGGGGGGACTGCCCCCCGGCGTGACCTCGGTCCCCGAGTGCACCTCGATCATTGGCACTCTCAGCTACACGGTTGGCACTCCCGCCGTCGCCACTATTGCCACCAACACCACCACAAACCAGGTAAGTATCACCGCTGAGCAGCCGGGCACCACCGTGATCACCGCATCCATAGCCGGCTCGGGTTCGTCGGCCGGTTACTTCTCCACCTGTCCGCCAAAGTCGATCAACGTGACCTTGGCGAACGGAGAAACCGTGGGCACGGTCACTCGGGGCGTGACCCAGAACCTGACCACCACCGCCCTCGACACCAACGATAACCCCATCACCGGTCTTACGCTGGCTTATCAGTCGACCGACCCGCTCGATATCAGCGCAACGACCGACGGAAGCATCGTCACCAACTACCCCGGCACTGCTTCGGTCTATGCCATCTGCCAACCGGCCTCCTGCAATCCGTCTCCGATCAATGAGATCGGCTTGTATGGCACCGGCCTCCCCATCTCCTCCAACCCGGTCAAGATCACTACCCCCGGCACCGCCAGCGACTTCGTCTGGTTCGGCGCGCCCGGCCTGTCGCAGTACATCGTTCCCGTCGAACTGCTTAGCGGCACGGTGGGCTCCACGGTACGCCTGCCTTATGTGCCGAACTCAATGACGATGGACCGGCTCGGCGATTTTCTGTTCTTCGGTTCATCCCACGCATTGATGGAATTCAACACGGTAACCAACAACCTGGTCAAAACAGATACCACCATCCCCGGTGTGCTCCTGGCCGTCGCGCCAAACGCTCAAACGCTGCTCGTCAACGACCAGGTGCGTCATGTCTTCTATCTCTACGGCAATGGCGGCGTCACCGCCACGTTTGGCGGCATGGGCAGCGCGGCTGCCTGGACTCCCGATTCACAGACCCTGTACATCACCGACAGCGCGGCGCTCAACAATACCCCGGAAAATATCGCGGCAGGCATCACCGGCCACACCGACACGTTGTACGTCTACAACTTGAATAACTGGACGACCTATCCCCTGGCTGCTTCAGGCCCTGGCACGCAGAATCCGGGCGGTGCGCAGAATCTGGCCATTACCATCCCCGGCGTAGGCGCGTTTCTCAGCGGCAATCCCACCGTGGCGCACACCTGGTGCCCCTCCGGCATCGTGGGCGACTACTCCAGCATGATCTTCTATCCGCAGGGGCCACCACCGGACAATTCGGTGGCTGCGCAGACCGATGTTCTGGCTGCAACCACCGATGGCAACCACATCCTCGGCGCGTCCCTTTCCGGCAACGGCATCACCCTGTCCGACATTGGAGTCACCATCCCCGCATTCAACTGCCTGCCTCCGGAAGCCGACCCCAATTATCCGCTCGCCCCTGGCGATACGCTCTCGCCGCTGTCGCTT
>JBEKZR010000103.1:0-9953 GCA_049509715.1 Occallatibacter sp.
TCAGCACGATTCATCAACTCAACAGCGTGCCGATAGCTTTCGCCAGCATACGTCTCAGCTTCCTCGGATTGAGCGATGCGCAAAGCATTCCGCGCTTCGTAGAATTCCAAAGGCAGAGCGGCGTTCAGGACCACTGGGTCGAACTTGTAGCCCGTGGGAATGTATCCACCGCGCTCCATCAGTTCGTATTTCGCATTCACCGCCTCGCCGGATCCCTTGGTATCGGTGCGCACCACGTTCTCGAGCACGACGATGTTGCTGGGCTGCCGGACGGCATAGTAAGGCTCCGCGGTAACGACCAAAGCGAATGCCTGCAGGTCGGTGGTTGCGGTCAGCTTGCTTCGATCATTGCCGCCCACGAGCACTTCTCCAAGGTTGACAGCTCGTCCCTCGGGTGAAATCGCCCACAAGACATAGGTGAGATATTCGCTGCCGAAGGTGGTGGGATTCTGCAGGTTTCCGAATGTTGCTTCGACTTCCATGGTGCCGCGCTTGCTTCGCACTTTGGCTTTTCCGTCGGCCGAAGGCAGCAGAGCCGTGCCGGCGAAATCCACATCCGTGGCTCCTTCGCGATGCCGGTAGTTGATCGCCTGCACTGTGCGGCTGACCACGATCACGCGGTATGTGGTCGTAGTGCCTCCGGTTTCAACGGCCATCGTCACTTGGGGACTGGCCTGAGCGTACACGCTCAAACCGAGGACACTTCCGATTGCGATGAAAAGGATGCTTCTCACGATATCTCCTGTGGGCGGTACTCTGCCATGTTGTGTCGTGCTTGCCTTGCGTTGATGGGTACAGCATTTACGGGTTCGGCGGTGTGCGTTTTCAATGACCGACTCGGAATTGGGAAATGTACCCTAACAGGTTGCATACCTTCAGGAGCCAAATCACCACGGCAATCACTACAACTGCATTGAGGATGCCCTTGATCTGGCCCTGCATGGGGATGAAGCGATTCACAAGCCATAGCAACACGCCTACTACGGCTAGCGTGATAACAATAGTGACAAGTGGCATTTGATGCTCTCCAATCGATGTGATAAAGCTGGTTGGATCTCACAGGGACATTCGATCGACTCAGCTTCATTGAGTGTTGTGCGATTTGTCTGGATTCAGCATGTATCCGCCCTGAAAGCTGCCCTTTCGTACCGCGGATGACAAAGTGGAATAGATTTCGAATGATCCGGCTTGGTTCCGGCCCGGGGCGGAGAGGAGAACGGTCACTCCTCTTACACTCATTTTTCCAAAGAAATAAGCAAATAACTGAGCTAAAATGCACAGGTGGAAGGATTTTGGGGACGGTAGCCGACGATAGAGATCTTTACACCTTTGCTTCAGGTGAATCGGCATTTGCTCCTGCCGGCAGGCGACCGGTAAATCAAGGCGCGCCACGTCAATCCGGCTGTCGGCCATCCCACAATAGACGTCAAACCGATCGGACGTGCCCAAGTTGTTGCGGCGGTCGATGCTTGCCGGAAACACAACATGGTTAGCCGCGCAAACAAAGCCTGCACCCTGCCGGTATTTGTGACTGCGCGAAATATGTCCAAAAGAGCACAGTCTTTGCTCTCATGATTTCCGAGAATAAGATTCCAACCGCTTCAGTAATTCGGCGAGGAGACCGTCATGCGTGAAATTTATGCTTTTCCTTCGATTCCCACGAAGATACTGTTGCCCATTGACTTTAGCCCATCCTCCCAGGCGGCCTTGGAGATGGCAGCCGACCTTGCTCAGCACTTTCATGCCGAACTCCATCTTGTGAACGTCATCCCCTTTTTCCCCACCACCACTCTCCCTGACCTGATTCCCGAAACCGAATTTATTCAGGAGGCGAGAACATTTGCAGAGCGGCATCTGGCGAAATGTCATGCCGCCCTTGCGGCCAGGGGAATCAAGTCAACTTCCAGCGTCGAAGTTGGAAACGACATAGCAGGAAACATCATGGAGGTGGTGGAGCGGGAACATATCGACATGGTCGTGATCTCCACGCATGGCATCTCCGGTTGGCATCCGCTGGTGTTCGGGTCGATTGCCGAAAAGGTGGTGAAGCTCGTGCAGTGCCCGCTCCTGCTTCTTCGCTCTGCCAAGCCCGATACCAGCGTGAAGAGTCGATCAGGGCGTTCCATGGAATGGTGGTAGCTGAGGCAGCGGTACCGATCACCTATCTATGAGTGCAAAAAACGTTGTCGTTCCCGCATCGCCCAGTCAGCCGGCAAAGCCGGTTCAGGACGTCGCCTCAAAAGGACTCACAAGCGATGAGGCGCGAGCTCGTCTTGAAAAAGACGGGCCCAATGCAATGCCGGACACGTCGGCTCATCCACTGCGGAATGCATTGGCTAAGTTCTGGGCGCCTGTTCCATGGTTGCTCGAAGCTTCGATTGTGCTTGAGATCGCGCTGCATAAGTATTACGAGGCTGCTGTCATCGCGGCTTTGCTGGTTTTCAATGCGGTTCTTGCCTACTTGCAGGAGAGTCGCGCGCAGGCAACCCTGGCGGCCCTGAAGTCGCGTCTCGCCCTCAACGCCTCAGTCCAGCGCGATGGCGCATGGAAGACTGTGTCGGCGGCGGAACTGGTCTGCGGCGATCAGGTGAAGCTGTCGCTTGGCGGCGTGGTCGCTGCCGATGTGCATCTGACCAGCGGATCGGTCGAACTCGATCAGTCGATGCTCACAGGCGAATCCTTGCCTATTGAAGCAGTTGCAGGTGCAGACACCTTTGCGGGGGCTCTCGTCCGGCGCGGTGAAGCAACAGCCGTGGTAACGGCCACGGGCGTCCGCACTAAATTCGGCCGCACCGCGGAACTCGTTCGCACCGCACACGTTGTGAGCACACAGCAGAAGGCGGTGCTCAAGATCGTGCGCAACCTGGCCATCTTCAATAGCGCCGTAATCCTTGCCATGGGCGCATATGCCTATACCCATGCCATGCGGTGGAGCGAGATCGTTCCCCTGTTGCTCACGTCGATTCTGGCGGCCATCCCCGTGGCATTGCCCGCAACATTCACCCTTGCCGCGGCAGTTGGAGCCCGTGCTCTGGCGAAGCTGGGAGTGTTGCCCACACGGCTCACCGCCGTGGATGAAGCTGCATCGATCGATGTTCTGTGCTCGGACAAAACAGGAACTCTCACCCGCAACGCGCTCTCAGTAACCAGCGTTCGCCCCATGCCCGGCTTCGACGAAGCCCGCGTTCTCGGATTGGCGGCACTGGCAAGCTCCGAAGGCGGTCAGGACCCCGTCGATCAAGCGATCCGCGCTGCCGCCTCGCACAAGCCGGCATCGGATCTACCAAAGCTGGCGACGTATGTGCCGTTCGACCCAACCAAGAAGACCTCAGAAGCAACCGCGACAGATGCAAATGGGGGCGCAGAGCGCATCATTAAGGGCGCTTATACTGCGGTCGTTGCCCTCACTGCTCCGTCGCCCGCTGCGGCTGCGATGGCCGGCGAACTCGAGAAACAAGGCTTCAGGGTTCTGGCAGTAGCCGCGGGGCCCACGGCGTCCGCAAGAATCATCGGCATGATCGCCCTCAGCGACCCGCCGCGGACTGACTCAAGCTCTCTTATCTCGGAATTGCATACCCTCGGTGTGGCCACGGTCATGGTGACAGGAGACGCTCCGGCCACAGCGGCAATCGTCGCTCACGCAGTTGGATTGAACGGCGCCGTTTGCCCGCCCGGAAAACTTCCCGATGCTGTCGAACCAGCGGATTTCGCGGTCTTCGCAGGCATTCTTCCCGAAGGCAAGTATGACCTCGTTAAGGCATTCCAGAAGAGCGGCCATGCAGTCGGAATGTGCGGAGACGGAGCCAACGACGCTCCTGCGCTCCGCCAGGCGCAGATCGGCATTGCCGTATCGACCGCAACCGATGTGGCAAAATCCGCTGCCGGCGTTGTTCTCACCCAAGCTGGCCTCGGCGGCATTGTGTCCGCTGTAAAGGAAGGCAGGATTACATTTCAGCGCATCCTCACCTATACCCTGAACTCGGTTCAGAAGAAGATATTCCAGGTTCTCCTCCTGGCGGTTGGATTGGTCATGACTGGGCACGCGGTCCTCACACCCATGTTGATGGTCATTGTGATGATTACCGGAGACTTCCTCGCCATGTCGCTCACCACGGACAGAGTGCGGCCATCGAAGATGCCGAACTCGTGGGACATCGGCAGAATTACCGCCGCTGGCGTCATCCTCTGAATCTGCTTCCTTGCGTTCTCCACGGCCATCCTGGCAATCGGCAAATTCCAGTTGCATCTCGGCATCCAAGCCCTTCAAACGCTTTCTGTGGTCGGCATTGTCTTTGGCAGCCAGGTTACGACGTACGTCATTCGCGGACGCCAACATCTCTGGGGATTGCGTCCCAGCCTGTTGCTCGTGCTTTCTTCCGTGGTTGACGTTCTTATCATCTCAACGCTCGCGGTCTTGGGAATCGCATGGCGCCATTGCCCATCGCGGTCGTCGCCTGCGAGTTTGCCGCGGCGATCGCCTTCGGCGTGATCTTGGACGTGGTGAAGATTCCCGTCCTTGCACGCCTCCGCATCGCCTGAGTCGGCATGAACGTGTTCCTCGCAGACTTGCAGAGTCCTCGGGTGATTGTGCTCCGGTGCACCTCGGCAGCCCGGTTCGCCGCTCTTTCCCGGTTCAGCTCAGACAAAGCTCTTTGTGCTCGAATCTCAGACCACTTTCCGGCTTTTGCTCCGGGCTTTAGACCAATCTTGATCTGAGCAGAACAGTACAGACACAGGTCTCAACCGAACGCGACAATAGGAAGTGCTTGAGTGCAACTGCTCTCAGGCGTGGGGTAGTCTGCCCCTGATGTGACGCCGATTCTCCCTAAAGCTGCTCGGACCTGCGTTGCCGATGCCAGGATGCAAGTTGGGCTCAGACATTCCTCTCTGAAGCTCTTCTTACGCAGTCCTTGAAGGATTCGCCACAATCACCGGTCATTTCCAATCGAAGTGGCTTTATCCTGGGCATTCATCCACCACACCGGGCAAACCGTTTAGATCGGAGCTATATTTTGAAGAACAGAGAAACCCAAAAGTTTGACTGCGCCGCTTTTCTTGCCAACGCCGGCCTTGGACGGAAAATCGTCGAATTGGAGCCAAAAGAAACTTTTTTCTCCCAGGGAGATGAGGCCAACACCGTCTTTTACCTCCAGACAGGCCGGGCTAAACTCACCGTCGTCTCGCAGAACGGCAAAGAGGCCACAATCACGCTCCTCTCTGCCGGCGACTTCGTCGGAGAGGAATCGCTTGCCTCCATTCCTGGACTGCGGTTGGCGACCGCCTCTGCCGTCAACAACTGCGTGGCGCTCAAGATCACCAGGAACGAGATGGCCCGCGTGATGCATGACGAACCTCGGTTCGCTGACTTATTTCTGAAGTTCATGCTGGCCCGCAGCATGCGAACCCAGGCAGATCTTGTCGATCAGCTTTTCAACTCCAGCGAAAAACGTCTGGCGAGGATTCTTCTGATCATGGCGGAATTTGGCAAACCCGGCGAACGGGATACCTTCATCCCCCCCATTTCACAGGAAACACTAGCCGGATTGATCGGCACCACGCGGTCCCGCGTCAGCTTCTTCATGAATCGCTTTCGTACTCTCGGCTATATCAAATACAACGGCCGCATTCAGGTGAATAGGTCGCTGCTCAATGTGGTTCTTCTCGACCAGTTGCCAGAACACAACGCCCAAAAGCCACTTCTTCCCATAGCCGGAACTGTTGAGCGTAACCTTTCAGATGTAGCGGCTGATTGAGAAGACTTAGCCGGATTCTTTGGCGAATACCCTAATGCTCGCTTCTGCGCCATTGTCAATTGTTGAGTAAGCATGGCAGCACAATTCCTTTTGGCCATGTGCGTCTTTTTGCTCAGACACCGGCGTTGCCGACTGCTAAATTCGAAAATGTAAGGGCAGATAGATGTCGGCCCCGACAAAGTTACGGGCATTCATGAACGAACTGAACCCCTTATGGTGGCTGTTCGATCCGGGTTGATCTTTACGATCGGGCAGCATCCCACGCAAGACAGCCAACCGCAGACACCTTAAGGGGGTTACATATGCGCGGACTCAAAACCTTATTCGGTACCACAGCATTGCTCGCGGGCTTGGCCCTTGCGCCAGCGGCTCACGCACAAATCGTCGTCGACATCGGCATTCAACCTACCTGCTCCTACGGCTACTACGACTATGCGCCCTACGCCTGCGCACCTTATGGCTTCTACGGGCCGGGGTACTTCTACAACGGCATCTTCCTGGGCATGGGCCCATGGGCTGGCTGGGGCTATGGCCACGGCTGGGGCGGCCATCGGTTCAGTGACGGCGGTGGCGGAAATTATCGCGGCGGCGGAGGGGCCATGGCCAATCGCAGCAGCTATGCACGCGGCGGCGGAGCAGCACGCGGCGGAACGCCAGTTCGCGCCGGCGGTGGCGCCTACCATGCGAATGCAGGCGGTTCTCGTGCCACGGTTGCCAGTCGTGGCGGCAACAATGCTGGAGGAGCGCATCCCAGCGCATCCCATGCGGCAGCGCCTCGTGCGGCAGCTTCGCATGCCAGCGCACCGCACGCAGCGGCGGCGCATGACAGCGGCGGCGGCGGACATGCTGGCGGCGGTGGCGGCGGCGGACGCCGGTAACCTATAGCTGCTGAATCAGGCGGCGGATGATACAAGGAGCGGCGGAGCTTAAGATATCCGCCGCTTTGCATTTCTGGTAGCAATTTGCGCGCTCACGGGGCGCTCACGGGGAATGAGAATCTTTTTTGCAATTGTGAACAAAGGTGAACATCCATGGCACTCGCCATTCTGATAAACGAGCATAGAGTATAGTTCCACGCCGGGAGAAGTCCTTCATGGCACCAACCGCGTTGGCCAAGAACAATTGCGACCTCGACCCAGGGAAGTTCCTTGCCTATAGCAGGAGCGGGCTGCGAATTTATAGCTCATTCCTCAACGTCGTTCTCCACGACTAGGTTCTGCGCCCCAATCCCATCAGCAAAGCTTCCGGGCAACGACAAGCAACGGCTTGCTGTTCGCGAGACCTCTCCCGCTGCTGCCGAGACGCCTGCTGCTCGTGAACGGTGAGCCGCGCGATATGGGCATTGGCACAGAGGGAACCATCATGCTAGAATGCGGCCGAAGCTTGAACCCTAGGCCAAGCCGATTTGAATCGAAGGAGCGCTGCTATGCCCCGCGCCAAGCCAACGCCCAAAGTCGCCCGCACCTCGCTCGCCAAGGTCCCGACAGGAATCAAGGGACTGGATGAAGTCACAGGCGGAGGCCTGCCAAGAGGCCGTGTCACGCTGGTGTGTGGCCGTGCGGGATGTGGCAAGAGCTTGCTCGCGATGGAATTTCTGATGCACGGCGCGGTTCAATACGGCGAGCCTGGCGTATGCATGAACTTCGAAGAAACCGAAGACAAGCTGATAGCCAATGTCGCGTCGCTGGGTTTTGACTTGCGCGATCTTACCAAGCGCAAGAAGCTGTTGGTGGATTACGTTTCCATTGAACGAAACCAGATTGCCGAGACTGGAGAATACAATCTCGATGGCCTGTTCATCCGTTTGGCCCACGCTGTCAAAGCGATCAAAGCGAAGCGCGTTGTCCTGGACAGCGTCGAGGCGCTTTTTTCCGGAATAGCGGACTCATCGATACTGCGATCTGAACTCAGCCGGCTCTTCCGCTGGCTGGAAGACCAGCATCTTACCGCGATTGTTACCGGGGAAGCTGGAGCCGACACGTTGACCCGACATGGGCTGGAGGAATACGTCGCCGACTGCGTGATCTCACTGGACCATCGGGTAACAGAGCAGATTTCCACCCGGCGGCTGCGAATCGTCAAGTACCGGGGTACTTCCCACGGTACCGATGAATATCCTTTCCTGATCGATGAAGACGGCATCTCGGTGGTGCCCATCACCTCTCTCGTACTAACTCATAAAGCTCTCACGGACCGCGTTTCGACGGGAATTGCCGCCTTGGACGAGATGATGGAGGGTAAGGGGTTTTTCCGTGGAAGCAGTGTGCTGGTAACCGGCACGGCGGGAACCGGGAAATCCAGCCTGGCGGCGAACTTCGCCAGCGCCGCCTGCGCCCGCGGCGAACGCTGCCTGTATTTTACTTTTGAAGAGTCTCCCAGCCAGATTCTCCGCAATATGCGCTCAGTTGGCCTTGGCCTGGAGCGATGGGTAAAAAACGGCTTATTGCACTTCAACGCGATGCGGCCAACCAGCACCGGCCTGGAAGGGCACCTGGCCATTATTCACAGGCTGATCTCCCAGCTTCGACCAGGCATCGTGGTCATCGACCCGATTACCAACCTGGTTTCGGCCTCGGGCAGTTATGATATTAAATCGATGCTCGTGCGCCTGGTAGATTATCTAAAGATGGAAGAGATCACATCGATGTTCACGAATCTGACATTCGCGGGAGACCCTCAGGAGAGAACCGCGGCGGCCGTTTCCTCTCTCATGGACACCTGGATTGTGTTGCGGGACAGCAAACCCAATGGCCGGCCGAGACGCGAGCTTTACGTTCTGAAATCCCGCGGCATGGCACATTCGCGCGAAGCACGTGAGCTCATCGTGAGTAAGAGAGGCCTCGAATTGGGCATCGTGGTGGAGGGGCACCCGCAGGCCACGACCGTTGAAAGCCCAAGTGCGGTCGTGGCGGACGGTTAGCAAGTTTGGCCCATGTGGGCCAGAAGACGAGCATGGACATGAAAAAGAGTTCAGCAAAGAAGGGTCCTGCCAAGGCTGGCGGAAGCGACTTTTACCGGTTGCGGCTTTACATCGCGGGCCAAACCCCTAATTCGGTTACTGCAATCGCCAACCTCAAGAAGATTTGCGAGGAAAAGCTGAAGGGCAAGTACCGCATCGAAGTTGTCGACTTGCTTGAGAAGCCGCAACTGGCCAAGGGTGATCAGATCATCGCCATTCCGACCCTGGTGAGAAGGCTCCCGCCGCCGGTCAAAAAAATCATCGGAAACCTCTCCAAGACCGAGAGCGTGATGGTGGGGTTGGATCTTCAACCAGTACGCTGAAACAAGGCTCAAATAAAAGATGCCCAACAAGCGAGCGCATTTTGATGACCGAGTACTCCAAAAAGGGCTGCCCGGAAACATCGGTGTGCCGCGAGGAACTCGCGGAAGCCTCGGACCCTCTCTACGCAAACTGCCGTCATTCGCTCCTTTGGATCAGGGGAGAACGCTCCGCGCGCGGCTGAAAACCGCGGAGGAAGCTCTTCGCGCCATACAGTTCGGCGAAGTGGATGCTTTGATGGTTTCCCGCCGTCGCGGAGTGCAGGTGGTTTCGCTGAAAGGCGGCGAACCCGCTTATCGCATGCTCGTGGAGGCCATGAGCGAAGGCGCGGCAACTCTGTCGCGAGATGGCGCCGTGCTTTACTGCAATGGCAGGTTTGCGGAAATGATCTGCAGGCCGCCGAGGAAGATTATCGGAATTGAGGTGCAGTCGCTGCTTGCTGAAGCAGAGCGAGACAGATTTCAAACTCTGCTTACTGATGCTCGGAAGGCAACTGCGAAAGGCGAATTCAACTTGGAGTGCACAGATGGAACTCTGACTCCGGTCTATCTGTCGCTTAACCGGCTTCGTGGATTCAAGGGCCAGGCCCTGGGCATGGTGATCACCGATCTGAGCGAACAAAAACGCAAGCAGGCCGAGGAGATCAAGCAGGCCCAAGAGTTGCACAGGCTCCTCCTGGAACGCACGCTTTCGGCGCAGGAGGAGGAACGGCGCCGTATTGCGCGCGAATTGCATGACGAAGCCGGCCAGTTGCTGACCGCCCTTTTGGTTGGCTTGCGGACCCTGGAAGACGCCCGGAAACTGGCAGATGTTAAGTTACAGGGACAGCGGCTGCGTGAGATCACCGCTCAGGCCATCGACGAGGTCGGCCGGCTCGCCCGCGGGCTTCATCCAACGGTGCTGGACGACCATGGCCTGGG
>JBEKZR010000104.1:0-9938 GCA_049509715.1 Occallatibacter sp.
AGTTGCACGCGGCGCGGACGGCCGTGGTCGAAGAGCGCGTCGAGCGCGGCCCTGATCGTCCGGCCGGTGTAGAGCACATCGTCGCAAAGCACTACGTCGCGGCCGTCTATTTCAATGCCGATGGCCCCTGGCGTGACCACCGGACGCACGCCGGTTGTGGACAGATCGTCGCGGTAGAACTGAATATCGAGCAAGCCCGTATCGACCGGATGCTTCTCGATGCCGGAGATGAGTTTGCCCAGCCGCTCGGCCAGCGGAATGCCGCGGCGCTTGATGCCTACCAGCGCCAGGTCTTCGCTGCCATTGCTCTTTTCAACAATCTCGTGGGCCAGGCGCACCAGGGTGCGCTCGATCTCCGAGGCGGACATCAGCCTGCCTTTCACGCGTAGGTTGGGTTTGTCTTGGGCTTCGCTCATGGGTCGTCTCTCGCAGGATGATACGAGGGGTTGCCGCTCTGCGGCAAGTTGTGGAGAAGTGGAACTGAATACAGGGCCTTGTGCGGGACCTTAACAGGGTTCGCTGTTGCGGTGAAGATAATCTCCCGGCAGCGCCAAAGAAAACCTTAGACCTCCGGCCGGCGGTTGTGGGCCATTAAACGTGCCCCCAAAGCGCCGCCCGCCACGGCAAATAAAATCAGCGCTACAACGAGGAAAAGAATCGCGCATAGCATCGAACCGGCGCGTCCTTGAGGGGAGAGCAGCCAGGCTTTGTAGGTGGTGATGCTTTGCGCATCGACGCCTGCGTCTGCCCATTGCTGGCTAACCTGGCCATTGATGATCGACTGCCAGGTGTCGTCAAGCGACTTGCCTTGATGGAGGTAAAAACGCATCACGAACAACGTGATGCCTGTAGCTGCCGCCGCCGTCCAACCGCCCAGCAAGCCGGTAACCAAACCAATGCGCGCGCCTGCGCCGATCGTAATCCAGGCCGGCCGCTGGCTGCGCAGGTACAAAATCACCGCCCACGCGGCAGCCACCGACATCCAAAGCAAGCCAAAGATGCTTAGCGGGGAGAACAAGGAGCAAAGCACTCCGGCCGGGACCGCCAGCATCAGGGCCGCGCGCAAGGCCGGCTTCCAGTCGACTGAGCTTGCATCCCGCACCACCTCGTTCCCCTGCTCCGCCGGTGCCTGTCCGGGGACGCCTTCGGCGGAGTAGATCAGTTGGGGCAGGCCGCAGGCAGGGCAGTAGCAGTTGTCGGCCTGGACGGCCTGGTGGCAGCGGGTGCAGGTAATCTCCATACATCTAAAAGCCTATAGCATCTGGCCGCGGCAGGGGGAGCGGCAAAGCCAGGCCGGAGACCTGGGCCTGGAGTGATGTCGCGCCGCGGCGCTCCCTGGGCGCGCCCGGCCACGCTGATGTGGAGGGTGTAACTCCCTCCTCGACACGATGTATTCAATGGCGGACCGGACAAATCAATCCAGAGATTGACGCTGGCAACCTGAATACGCTAATCTTGGCCCCGAATTTGTCCTGGCATCAAATCGAAGGAGATTGCACCATGAGAATCGTAGCGTCAGTTGCCATTCTGCTCTTCGCCTCGGCGTTGGCTTGGGCGGAAGGGCCAAAGTCCTGTGAGGTGTTGAAGGCTGAGATCGCCAAGAAGGTGGAAGCGAACGGCGCCAAGGCCTACACGCTGGAGATCGTGGCGAAGGACAAGGAGGCGGAAGGCAAGGTAGTGGGCAGTTGTGAAGGCGGGACGAAGAAGATCATGTACCTGAAGACCGCGACCCCGCCTAAGGCCCCGGCGCCGGCGGCAAAGGCGGCAGAAAAGCCCTAATTCCTAGATGCCTCGGCAACACTGCGACCGCATGCGGGCCGCGCTCAGGAGTTCTATGCCTCAGATGCGGGCAGTTTCGCGGCCACTATGGTTTTTGCCGCCTCCACGGTCTCCTCGAGCGTCATCCGAGTCGAATCCAGCAGTACGGCGTCCGGCGCCGGTTTGAGCGGCGAATCGGCACGGTTGCGGTCCCGTTCGTCACGGGCGCGCAGATCGCGGATGACCTCTTCCGGCTGCACGGCGGGCTTGGGGCCAAGCTGGTCGAAACGGCGCAGGCCCCGCACCTCGGGAGCCGCGTCCAGGAAGATCTTGACATCGGCATGGGGAAAGACCACGGTGCCGATGTCGCGGCCCTCCATGACCACCCCGCCCGGGGCGCCCAGTTGCTGTTGCAGGCCGACCATCCAGGCGCGAACGGCAGGAAAAACGCTGACCCGCGAGGCTGCGTCGGTGACAATTTGATTGCGGAGCAGGCCGGTCACGTCTTCGCCGTCGAGCAGGACACGATTCTCCTCCTCGCCCGGTTCCAGGCGAATGGCGGTTTCGGCGGCCAGGCGTTCCAGGCCGGAACTCTCGTCCAAGGGGAGCGCCGCGCGAAGCGCCTTCAGGGCGAAGGCGCGGTACATGGCGCCGGTCTCTAGATTGAGCAGGCCAAAATGCCGGGCTAGATGGCGGGCTACTGTGCTCTTTCCCGCGCCGGCCGGGCCATCAATGGCGACGATGATCTTCCGGCCAGGCCCAAAGGAGCGCAAGGGGCTTTCTTCCGCACTCATCCGCGCTTCTTCGTCTTTTGCTTGGGCCGTGCGGTAAAGCCATACCGTTTGCTATTCCCCGCCTTTGTGCCTGCCGCCAAAGCCGGTTTGCGGGCGCCGCAAGCGGAGCGCGCATCGGGCCGCAACTCCTTGCGTGGGGCGCTGCCGCTGCGAGGAATCCTGCTGCTGCGCGCGGTGACGCTGGGCTTGGCTGCGGTTTTGGCTCCGTTGTTATGGCCATTGCGCTGGCCCCACGATGGAGCGCGAGACTTCGTGGTCCGCGCAGCGGAGGCGCCGTTGGCCGGGCGGGTGGCGCTTCGATTGGATCGCGTGCCATGGGTGGAACCGTTACCGTCGTGCGCCCCATTGCGCTTGGCCTTGATCTGGGCGCTCGTGGGAGCATTCGAGCTCCAGCGTGCGCCTTTGGCGGGCCGGGAGCCGTTCGCCTTGTGCGCGCCGGAAGGCCGTGCAGACAAGGGACGAGCCTCAGAGCTTACGCGACGGGCCATGCGGTTGCTGGGGCGGCTGCCGGTGGCGTTCCCCGTACCGAACGCCGGTTTGCGATCGCGGGTATGGGAGGCCCGCCTCGGCGGGCTGAAGTGGGGCCGTGCCGCTGCGGACTTGCTGCTGGAAACAGGCTTGCGCGCCGCGCTCCGGGGAGCGTGCGGCTCGGCAGACTTGCGCGGTTGGACTGAAGAGGGCGTGACAGGCTTCGGCGCTTCCAGTACCGGCGCCTCCTCATGGTCCCGCGAGTGCTGGAAGTATGAGGAGGCGGGCAGGGAGGAACTGGTATAGCTGGTATAGAGAGTGGGCGGTGCATTAAACTCCGGCAGAGTTCCGGCGACGTAAAAGTGCGGAGCGTGGCCCAGCGAGAGGGTATGCACCTGGCGGGTGGCCACCAGGCCGCGGAGCACTTCGCGAATCTTGCTGCGCGCGGTGAGAGGAGCCAGGAACAGCTCGACCTCTTCCATGCTGGCCGCGATGACAGCCTGCAGATAGATGGAGGCAAGCACGGAAATCGCCGTCACCTGCGAGGTGGAGGCGCCTTCCGCAATGGCTTTTTGATAGCGCGTCCGCAGCAGTTGCCACTGGGCGGGCTGACCGGGGGCTGAGACCACTGGAATGATGCGAAGCTGCTGCCAGAGCTCGGTGATGGCGCGCAGAACGGCGCCTTCGGTCACTTCCCGGCCCAACGCATGCTTGAGGGCAGCAATGGTGGCGTCGCCCGTCTCCAACTGCTTGTACGTCTGAACAGCCAGTTGCGAAACCTGGCGCGAGCCGGTCAATTGCGGGCTGCGCCGCCAGTCGCGGTCGCCTCTGAGGGCATACACGTAGGGCAGGACCCAGGCTGCCACTACGTAGTCCGGCTGTTCGCCGGGATGTCCAAGCAGGTTCAACCGCACGGCTACGCCGTCGGTTTCCAGGCGCACCAACAGTTCTTCGGCCAGGAGAATGTGATTCGGAGCGGGGGTCGCGTCCCGCCGCCCGGCTACTGCCTCGACAAACGAGGGCGCGATGGAAGAGGAAAACTGCCGCCGGGGCTGGAAAAGACACAGTCCTGTCTCTTCAATCCACGTCCGGGCATCCTCCAGTGTGAGTGCCCCGGTTCCGGTGTGGCGCAATCTTTCGGCGCGCGATGCTTCCAATTGCTCTGCTGTCAAAGAGAAACCTCATTTCCAGGTTGGCGTTACGGCAAAACCAGAGATGCTGCGTCCTGTCTAGGCCTGTTCAAGGTCGCCGCTTCCTGATGCTCGCGTCGACTTAAGTGCATCAACTTCGGGATACATACTCCCTGGTTTTGCTACCGGCGCCGGGCTGCCCTCACTCCTGAGAGGAGGACGGCCACCTTCCAAACGTTCTAAATGCGATGGAAGGCCCGCTGGATCTCCTTCCAAGAATACAACAAAGCTATTGGACGACCATGCGGGCAACTGGTTGGGTGACTAGTTTTCGCCAACTCTAACAATAACCATTCCATGCGCACCGGGTCAAGAGCGGTGTTCACCTTGATGGCGGAATGGCAGGCGATGGAAGCGGCAATGCGCGTGCGAAGAGCTGTAAGATCCTCATTCTGCTTGGGTTCTTCTGAATCGGTGGCGGATTGCTCAATCACCTCGGTCAACATCCGCTCCAAAGCCGCTCCTTCCAGGCCCACTGGCGCTGCCTTGACCGCAAGTGTTTGTGGGCCAAAGGGTTCCACCTCAAAGCCGTTGCGGTCCAGCTCCTCCGCGATGCGGGCAAAGACCACCATCTGCCAGGGTTTCAATTCCACCAGCATGGGCATCAGCAACCTCTGGCGCTGCACCTTTTCGACCCGGCGGTCGCGAAGAATTTTTTCAAAAAGCACTCGTTCGTGCGCCACATGCTGGTCGATGATCCACAAACCATCGTCGCCGGCGGCCAGAATGAACGACTCGCGCAACTGGGCCAGGGGGCGAAGCGAGCCCAGGTGGTTCAGGTTGGCTGCGGCCTGCTCGGCCTCGACTTGTGCCGTAGCTGCGGCCGTAGCCAGGGCCGTTTCGGCGGCCGGATCTGGCGCGTAAGCCATTGCATCGACTGAATTTGGAGAGCAGCCGTCTGTGGCGAGCGGGCCAGCTGGCTGAAGAAGCGCCGCGGCGGCCTCGCTCCAGGCCTGCTGGCCCTCCCATCCGCCTGGATTCAAGGCGCGGGCGTCGAAAGGGAGCCTGCCGGAGACGGGTGAAGGCAGCCGCGGGGTCAGTTGGAAGGGCTCGGCCTCCGCCCGGGCGGCCTGGAACGCCTCCGGATCGGAGTCTGGGAGCAACTGAACCGGCGCGCTGTCCGGCGATCCGGGCAACGGCGAAGCGGCCGGAGGCATGAGCGAGGGGCTGGCGGCGGGCGCGTTGTCCAGGGCGGCCAGGAATCCGGCGGCCGGGCGCGCCTGGATCAACGCCGTCCGCAGGCTGTCGCGGACAAAGTCGTGCACCAGGCTCTGCTGGCGGAAGCGCACCTCGGTCTTGGCGGGGTGGACGTTGACATCGACCTCCTCGGGAGGCATCTCCAGGAAGAGCAGCACCACCGGAAAGCTGGTGGGCGGAATGACGTTGCGATAGGCCTCGGTGATGGCGTGCATGAGCAGCCGGTCGCGGATAAGGCGCTTGTTTACAAAGATATAGATCGAGTTGCGATTGAGCTTTTGCAGCTCTGGCCTGGAGTAGAAGCCGCTCAGCCGCAGGGCGCCTGGATCGCGGGGCTGGAGGGCGGGGTCCCGTAGCAAATCCCGCTTCCAGGGGGGCGGGTCAGGCAAGCCGGCGTGGGCCAGCGGGGTCTCGGCGGCCACCGGCAGCAACTGGGCCAGCGTGTCTTTGCCGAAGATCTGGTAGATGCGCTCGGCGGTGCGCGCAACAGGCGGCGCGGAAACGATGGTGTGGGTGGCGGAGACCAGTTCAAAGTGCTTCTCCGGGTGGGCCAGGGCGTAGTGGGTCACCAGCGCCGTGACGTGGGCCAGTTCGGTGGACTCGGTGCGCAGGAATTTGCGCCGGGCGGGAGTATTGAAGAAGAGATCGGCAACGGCCAGTGTGGTTCCGCGGGGCAGAGCAGCGTCTTCTACGTGGAGGATTTTGCCGCCGGCGATTTCGATGCGGGTTCCAGTGGATTCGTCTCCCGTCGCTGATTCCAGGGTCACGCGGGCTACCGAGGCGATGGAGGGCAGCGCCTCGCCTCTGAAACCCAAGGTCGCGATGGAGAGCAAGTCGTCCACGGTGCGCAGCTTGGAGGTGGCGTGGCGCTCGAAGGCCAGCAGGGCATCGTCGCGGTTCATGCCCTGACCGTCGTCGCTAACGCAAATGAGGCGGCGTCCGCCGGCCTCGACCTCGACGCGGATGCGGGTGGCTCCGGCGTCCAGCGCGTTCTCCAGCAATTCCTTCACCACCGAGGCAGGCCGGTCCACCACCTCGCCGGCGGCGATCTGGTTGGCAACCTGGTCGGGAAGAATGCGGATGCGGCCCATAGGTTCTTAGGGTAACGCAGGGGAGGAGTGCGCGATGCGGTTGAAATCGGGTACCGATCCGCTGGCGGACAGAGGCCAAGCGAACACCGGCGCGCAGCCTAAGACGAAATGCCGCTTTTGAATACCTGGGTGGCTATCTTGTTGCGCCGCTTGCACTAAAATGGAAATCCTAAGAACTCCGAGGCGAGTTTCATGAAAGCTGTGCCGCAACCATGATCAAGCTTCCCGATTTGAGCGCCTTCAAGGCTCTTGTGAAGCGGACCCTCCGCCCCAGGACGAAGTGGGGCCGCGTCACGCTGTGGTCCGGCGGATTGAGCGTTCTGGTCTATCTTCTCGGATGGCTCTCCAGTTCCGGGTCAAGCGCCAAGCCGGGCGCATGGGCGAAGTTCTTTGCCCTGGTTTTTGCTTTTTGTGTCCTGTGGCGAACCTTGCGTTGGGCCAAGCGGCGTTTCATGTGGCGGCTGCGCCATCGGCTGATCGTTACCTATTTTTTCATCGGGGTCATCCCCGTGGTGCTGCTTCTGGCGATGACGGCTTTAAGCGGCCACCTGTTTGCCGGACAGTTTGCCACCTACGCCGCAATCTCGAATTTGCAGGCGGCGCTGCAATATCTGGAGACGCCAAATGACGCGCTGGCGGCGCAATTGACGACAATGGACCGCTCCGGGAAACCGGACAAAAAGATTGCCGGAGAATTCTTCTACATTTCGGGCGTGAATTTTCCGCAACGCACCGTCACGGTGTGGAAAGGGGACGACGGGTTTCTGCTCTCGACCAGCGGCGCGCTGATCAAGGCCCATCCCGCCAAGGTCCCTGATGTGATCAAAGGGGATTTCAGGGGATTCGTTCTAGATGGGGGATTCCTGCATCTGCGCGCGGTCCGGCGCTTCGTCAAAGACGGCCAACGGATCACTGTGATTACCGACGCTCCCATCACACCGGGACTGCTTCAGTCGGTAAATTCGCGTCTGGGCGCAGTGAGTTTGATTCCGCCCGATAACAGCGATGTGGAAGGATCACATCAGCTTCTCTTTACTCGAAAGACGCCCGGACGCGTGGATACCGAAAGCATAGCGCCGTCAACAAACCGGCTAGATACGGCAATTCAATTTTACACATTATTCGATACGCTGGATTGGAAGACGGGAAAACCGCAAACCTGCGCGATTGGCGTCACCACCCGGCCGTCGCTGCTCTACGGTGTCTTGTTCTCCACCTTGGGCGACAAGGCGAAGATACTGAAATACTTTCTTCTCGTCATCTCGCTTCTCTTCGGCCTGTTTGAGTTGATAGCGCTTTATATCGGCATTCGGCTGTCGCGCAGCATGACCCGGGCGGTGGCAGAGCTTTATCGCGCCACGGAGCACATCAACCGGGGCGACCTGACCCATCGCATCCGGGTACGCGGCAGCGACCAACTGGCGGTGCTGGAACAATCGTTCAACTCCATGAGCGAATCGCTGGTCAAGCTCCTGGCCGAGCAGAAGCGGATGCAACAAATGGAGAGCGAACTAGCCATCGCCCGCGAAGTGCAGAACGTGCTGTTTCCACGCGAGTTGCCGGAACTTGCTTCCCTGGAGGTTTACGGCATCTGCCATCCGGCGAGATCCGTAAGCGGAGACTACTACGACTTCATCCCCTTAAGCAGCGACAAGCTGGTGATGGCGGTGGGCGATATCAGCGGAAAGGGAATTTCCGCCGCTTTGCTGATGGCCACCGCGCATGCTTTCGTCCGCGCATACTCGCCGGTGTTGGGCATGGACTTGATACCGGCGCTGGGAACGGGCCTACAATCCAAAGGCGATCGCAGCATGCGTTTTCAGGGAGATGGCGCTGCCCAGTCGCGGCCTTCGGTCGGCCTGTTGATGAGCAGTTTGAACACTCAACTGTTCCGCTGCACCTCGCCGGAGAAGTACGCGACCCTGTTTCTCGGCGACTATGAAGCGAACGCGCGGACGTTGACCTATTGCAATGCCGGCCACCCGCGACCCATTATTTTCAGCGCAAATGGAGGCGTCTCCCGCCTCGACACCTCCGGCACGGTGGTGGGACTTTTTGATAGCGCGACCTATGGCGAATCCACGATCATGATGCAGCCGGGGGATCTGTTCGCCGCATACAGCGACGGCGTAACCGAAGCGGAGAATGGCTCAAGCGAATTTGGCGAGGAACGGCTCATTGCGTTGATCATGGAGCATCGCGACCGGCCGCTCTCCAACATTGGCGATTTGGTTGCAAACACTGTGGCGGATTGGATCGGCGATGCGGAGCAAGCAGATGACGTGACCGTCGTTCTTGCCCGCGCCCTTTGAGCCAAAGTTGCTCAGGGATTCTGTTTCCAGTGGGATATTCCTCGCCGCAGTTTCAAGAAGCGCAACAAATGCAAAATGCCGCCCAGCGGCGGCATTCTGCGGTCTTCATCGAAGGCAGAGGCTCTAGACGCCTATGCCGAACTCGCTGGCGTGCGTTTCGCCGGCGTTGGCGAAGAAGTCGTAGGGCGTGCGGTGCTTGAACTTGTAGCGGCTGCGCAGTTCGCTGCCCAGGTAGATGCCCAGCACGGCCACGACGATTCCCAGGGAGAACCAGCCAATCAGACGCAAAGTGCGTCCCTCGTTCGTCTCTTCCTCGGGCGTAAGGACTTCGTTTTCAGTGCTCATGGCAACTCTCTCCTGAAAGTATCATACCGCAATTCCGCAAATTCCGGTGCAACAAACCTGTGCCGGGTCCCACACAAGTCCAGCAAGCGGGTTGCCTTGCCACGGCAATCAGAGACTTTTCCCCGTATTGGGAAGAAATCCATCCGCGGCCAGCCCCCTGGTGGCTCCCAGAAATGCGTAGGCGGCGACGCAGAGATAGGCCGCCAAGGGGACCAGATAGGCCAGCGCGATGCCGTGACCGGCCTCGGAAAGCAGTCCCATCGCCGGGGTCAGCACCGCGCCGCCGATAATCGACATGACGAGGAGTGAACCGCCGATCTTGGTATTGGCGCCGAGCCCCTTGATGCCCAGGGCAAATATAGTCGGGAACATCAGCGACATGAAAAAGCTGGTCAGGAAGATGGCCCACAGCCCAACCCAGCCGGGATGCATCACCCCGACAGCCACCAGAAGCACGTTGACCAACGCGAAGACGCCCAGCATCCTGTTGGGCGCAAAGAATCTCATAAGATAGGCGGATGTAAAGCGGCCCACGCCGAAGGCCACCAGCGTTCCCGTCAGGAAATAGCCGGCCACCTTCTCGGGCTGGTGCGTGGACTCCTGCACGTATTGAATGAAGTAGCTCCAGGTTCCCACCTGCGCGCCCACATACATGAACTGCGCCAGGATGGCCAGCAGGAAGTGAGGATACTGGAGCAGCTCCCGAAAGCGCCCGTGGCCGCCCCGGTCCTGCTCGTGTTCGCTCTGGATGGGAGGAAATTTGGTGCGGAGGATCGCCAGAGC
>JBEKZR010000105.1:0-9833 GCA_049509715.1 Occallatibacter sp.
TACTTGAGGCGCATCAGCTCGGCCAGCATCTCCGCGCGCTGGATGACGGGAATCTTGCGGGCGTGGGCCTCGACGACTTCGGGATTGGCGGCGCCGACCGCCGAGCTGGTCACCACCACCGTGGCTCCGGCTACGTTCCCGGCGTCATGGCCTTCATAGATGGTGGCCCCCAGTTGGGCAAGCCGGTCGGTCACCGGACCGCGGCGCAGATCGGAGCCCGAGACCTTCATGTACAGGCTGAGCAGAATCTCCGCGATGCCGCTCATGCCGATGCCGCCGATTCCGATGAAGTGCGCGTGCTGGCTGGTGGTGAACATGGGGTGCGAAACTCCACTTTACCATTCGCTCGGGCGGGGCTAAAGCTCGCCACTGCGGTTCACCCTTCACCGGCACGCTAAGCACCAGTTTTCCCAACCCCTGCCTCCGGCCTCTGATCTCTTTTATTCAGGGAGCGTGTACTCGAGGTCATACGAGTGCTGTCCGTTCTCGATGTGAATGGTGAACGTGCCTGCGATGCCTTTCAATTCTCCTGTCCCGGAGCCCGGCACGACGGTCACGGACATCTTAAGCCCGTTCTGATCCATGGTGGCCGAGTGCTGCAGCGCGAAACTGCCATGTTTTCCCTGGAGCGTCCCGGTGACGACTTCGATGGCTACGTATCCGGCTGCTCCCTGCTTCGGATCGCCGCCCGAGAACATCTCGCCTTTGCTCGTCGCTTCCAGATCGCCGTGAATCTGCTTGTCGATGGAGAAACGGCCCAGCCCCTCAGCCGGCGCCGGCGTGAGCGGCTGAACATTCACCGTGAAGGTGCCGTGTGCATGGTGGATCATCGGGGTCTCCTTTTGCTGTGCGGATGCAAGCGGTGAGAACAACGCGAAAGCAAGAACCATGGTGGTGAGCAGCATAGACAAAATAGTACGATAACCTGCGCGGGCAGATCGGAAAATCGCGAGCAGATTCTGCAATAAACCCCTTTTTCTTGTGATCTTTGTGGCATTTTCTCGCGTCTAAGAGGTTGCCCGGCAGCACCCATGGCCGGGTTTGGCGCGGAAAAACCTTGCCCTTTTGCCTGAGCTGAACGATTCTTTGAGAAGGACCGCAACTAAATTGCGGGAATGTTGTTCTAATGGTCAGAAGCCGGGCGGGCAGGAGCCCGAAAACCGGCAGGTGCTGAGGACAAAGGCCGGCTCCGGGTCCCAGGCCCGGATCGGCAGGACGGGGCAGCACAAGGAGAATGATATGCGGAAATATGGCCTGGTTCTGATAGCGTTGCTTCTGGCTTTGCCCTTCGCGGCAACGGCAATGGCTCAAGTGGATGTGGGTGTTGGAGTTGGCCCCGCGGTCGTTCCCGCCCCCGAGGTCTACGGTCCCCCGGTTTGCGAGTGGGGCTACTACTCTTACTATCCCTATGCCTGTGCCCCCTACGGCTATTACGGGCCGGAGTGGTTCTACGGCGGCGTCTTCCTCGGCGTCGGGCCGTGGTACGGCTGGGGCTGGCATCATGGCTGGGGCTGGGGTCATGGCTGGGGTCGTGGCGGCTATGGACACGGTCGCGGTGGATACGGTTATGGCCATGGATATGCGGGCCGCGGAGCTTATGGCGGGGCGCACGGTTATGCCGGCGGAGCACGTGGTTATGCCGGTGGTGCACGCGGCTACGCCGGTGGGGCACGCGGCTACAGCGGCGGAGCTCGCGGATACAGCGGTGGCGCACGTGGCGGATTTGGCGGCGGTGGTGGTCACATGGGTGGCGGTGGTGGTCACATGGGTGGTGGCGGTGGTCACATGGGTGGTGGCGGCGGCCACGGCGGTGGCGGACACCGGTAAGTTCCTCATCTTTCCGCAGAACCCCAGATCCTGCGGAATTCCCCCGGAAAAGGCTCGTTTGCTTAGGCAGGCGGGCCTTTTCTGTCGGGTTTGAAGATGGAATCAATCTTCCCTTGCGCAGGTCTGAGTAAGACAGGCCGTGGAAAACTGCTCTTATCGAGTAATCTCTCTACTGCGCCAGTGCGGCCAGCCGGTAGGCGATGCGCTCGGCGGCGGCTGGATGAGCCTGGGTTCGCGCCGCATCGGCCATGGCCGCCAACTGCTTCGGCGAGGTCAACAGCCCGGTAAGCGTATTCAGCAACTTGCCGGGAACATCCAAATCCCGCTCAACCAGGAAAACGGCAGCCCCGGCATCCACCATGGCTTCGGCATTGCGCTTCTGGTGCCCATCGGCGGAGGCGGCAAAAGGCACCAGCAGGGCGGGCTTGCCGGCGGCAGCCAGTTCCGCCACCGTGGAGGCGCCGCTGCGCGCCATCACCAGGTGCGCCCGGGCAAAGCACGCGGGCATGTCGGAGAGGAACGGCCGGACCTCCCACCGTTTGGGCCAGCGGCCCGGCCCGGTGACACTGGCGGCATAGGCGGCCTGGGTCGCCTCCAGGTGGCGCGCGCCGCTCTGGTGGAGAACCGTGAGGCCGGGGACGGCATCGAGCAGGGCCGGGATGATCCGTGGCATGTGGATGTTGAAGATGCGCGCGCCCTGCGAGCCGCCAAAGACCAGCAGGTGGGGATTGGGCGCGGTGGGCGGCTCAAGCGTGAAGAACTCTGGGCGGACCGGAATGCCGGTGACCTCGCAGTTGCGAAACCACTTGGCCGCCGAGGCAAAGTTGACCGCCGCGGCCTGCACCTTCTTGCCGACCAGACGGTTGGCCAGCCCCGGCATGGCGTTGGGCTCGAAGGCCATGGTGGGCGCCTTGAGCCTGAGCGCCGCAGCCATGGCCGGGCCGGAGGCGTAGCCGCCCACGCCGAAGACGACAGAGGGCCTGAACTCGCGGATCAGCTCCATGCAGGCGGCAATGCTGCGCGGCAGGCTCAACAGCGTGCGCAGCCTGGTCACGAGCGATACGTTCTTGAGCGGGCCTACCTCGATGAGGCGCAGATTGAAGCCGGCCTCGGGCACCAGGCGAGTTTCCATGCCCCGCGCCGTGCCGACAAAGAGCACCTCGGCCTTGTAACGCTCGACCAGCTCGCGAGCCACGGCCAGCGCCGGAATGATGTGGCCTCCGGTGCCGCCGCCGGCGATCAGTACGCGTAGTTGGGACAAGCGAAATCCTTTCAATTTGACAATCACAATTCTTATGGACGAAAAAGCAGATTATTCCCGGCTTCCTCGAAACCCACTTCTGCTTTCCCATAATTCTTTGATAACCATAGGAACGATCTATATATCCCCGGCGAATCTTCTTCTTTGGTTTGTGGAAAATCAATAAAGATATAAACTTCTCCGGGAAGATGATGCTCATAATTATTTAGCGATACTTTGAGTTTATCCTTTGCAAATCCGATAGAAAAGTCTCCCTTCTCCGATCCTTCAGGATCATTCATCTTAAAGTTCGAAGAGAAAATAAGTACCTTGAATGGTGCCTTCAAGACCAGAAGTTTCTCAAAATCGTCCTCTACCATATCCCAATGTACATTTCCGTATCTATCCTCTCCCCATTCGCTTTCACTCGCTAATAGTATTCTTTTCCCATTATCCTTCTCTTCCCATATATAATCTAAGAGAAACTCCCCTTTTGATGAGCATCGGTTTTTCGGTCTTGGCTCACAATCCGATGGACAAATGTCTATAAATCTTCCGCGTACAGACTGAGTCCATGCCTCGTTTGAATTATCAAGTTGACCTTTCGGTGGTGCTATTCTCTCGACAAACTTTTCAATAAAACTCTTAGCAACTCTTAGTCTTTCATCAAAACATGTCTCGCCGAAACCTCTGCACTCCTTGGGAATCTTGGAAAAACAGTCATTGCCCATGATCATAATCTCCTTCGCATGAAAGTCTACACCTTCATGAGCCGATTCAATCCGCCTTCTTGGTAATGTTCAGCAACACGCCGATGCTGGCCAGAGTCACAAAAATTGAGGTTCCGCCGGAGGAGATTAGAGGCAGCGGAATCCCCTTGGTAGGCAGCAGTGCAAGCACTACGCTGATGTTGAAAAAGGCCTGCAGGAGAATGGTGACGGTGATGCCGAAAGCGGCCAGCCGGGCAAAGGAATCCTGGGAGTGAAACGCCGCGCGCAGCCCGCGCACGCCCAGCACCACAAACAGCAGCACGATCACAATGGCGCCGATGAACCCCAGCTCCTCGGCGATGTTGGCGAAGATAAAGTCGGTGGACGCCTCGGGCAGGTAAAAGAGCTTTTGCATGCCCTCCATGTAGCCGCGGCCGGTAAGTCCGCCGGCGCCCACCGCGATCAGCGACTGGTTGATGTGGAAGCCTGCGCCTTGCGGATCGGAATCCGGATGCAGAAAGGCCAGCATGCGTTGTTTGCGGAAACCCACATCGAAGAGCTGGTAGGCCAGCACGGGCATCGCCGCGGCTACGGCAAGGAAGAGATACTTCCACTCCATGCCGGCCAGCACCAGCATCATGGCGGTGACCCCGGCCAGAACAAGCGCGGTGCCCAGGTCGGGCTGGCGATCAATGAGCGCAATAAAAACCACCGGCATGATGGCCGCGCGCAGCAAGGTGTGCTTCCAGTCCCGCAGGTCGTCCAGGCGGGTGTGCAGAAACCAGGCGAGAAACAGCACCAGCACCGGCTTGGCGATCTCAGAGGGCTGAAAGGTGAAGAAGCCGCCAAAGCGAATCCAGCGATGGGTGTTGTGAGAGCCGGGAATAAAGAAGACCAGCACCAGCAGAAGCGTGGTGACGCACAGGGCGGGATAAATGAACTTAGGCGAGTTGTAAACACTGAAGTCCACGTGCATGAGGAGCAACATGGCCAGCACGCCGGCCAGCGCCCAGACGGCCTGTCTGCCCACGAACGCAAACTCCGAGTGGTAGCGCTCCTGGGCCACCACGGCCGAGGCGGAAAAGACCATCGCGAGGCCCACCACGATGAGCAGCAGCGTGGTGAAGAACATCCACTTGTCGACCCCTACGAGCTTGGCCATTGAGTTTTATCTCCGCCGCTCGGCGACGAGTTCCTTGAAGACGCGGCCGCGGTGCTCGTAGCTCTCGAACTGGTCGAAGCTGGAGCAGGCCGGGGCCAGCAGCACCAGCTCGCCCGGACGTGCCGCGGCGGCCGCCGCGCCTACCGCGTTGTCCAGCGTCACGCAGGAGTGGATGGAGACCACCCCGCGCAATTCGGACTCGATCTTGGCGGCCGCGGAACCGATGGTGTAGACCGCTCGCACACGCTCCCGCAGCAGGGGCGCGAGCACGGTGTACGGGGAACCTTTGTCCTTGCCGCCCAGGATGAGGTGAATGCCCGAGTCGAAGGCGGCTACGGCCTTGGCCGTCGCGTCCACGTTGGTGGCCTTGGAGTCGTTGTAATATTCGACGCCGTCGATCCTGGCCACGAACTCCAGCCGGTGCTCGACCGCCTGGAAGCTCTCGATGGCCTGGCGAATCGCATCCGCCGGGGCTCCGGCCAGCCGGGTCGCAACCACCGCAGCCAGCACATTCTCCACGTTATGCGCGCCCTTGAGCGGGATTTCGCTCAGGGGCATGACCTGCTCCGTCGCCGCGCCCCTGGCCGGCCGGTAAACTACATAGCCATTGTCCAGCCAGGCGCCCTGCTCGACTGGATGCTCGATGGAAAACCAATAGATCATGGCGGGCGCGCGGGCAGCGGCCTCGGCCACGCGCTCATTGTCGGCGTTCAGCACCAGGAAGTCCTCGGCGGTCTGCCGGGCAAAGATGCGTTCCTTAGCCGCGCAATAGTTCTCGAAGCTGCCGTGCCGGTCCAGGTGGTCGGGCGTAATGTTCAGGATCACGGCAATGCTGGGGTGGAACTGATCGGTGCTTTCAAGCTGGAAACTGGAAACCTCAAGCACCGACCAGGTTTCGTCTGTGCTCTGGTCGATCAGGGCCACCACGGGGACGCCGATGTTGCCTCCCACCTGGGAGGGGATGCCGGCCTTCTGAAGGATTTCACCCACCAGCGCGGTGGTCGTGGTCTTGCCGTTGGAGCCGGTAATGGCTAGCATCCTGCCCTTGAGAAAGCGCGCGGCCAGTTCCAGTTCGCCGATCACCGGCAGGCCGAAGCTGCGCACCTGCGCCAACTCGGGCGTATCCAGCGGCACGCCGGGGCTCACCACGATCAGGTCCTGGCGGCGGAAGGTAAGCAGGCCGTGGCCGCCGGTCTCCACCATGATTCCCTCTTCGATCAGGGCGGGAATCTCCTTGGCCAGCGCCTCGGCGCTGCGGATGTCGGAGACCGTGACCTGTGCGCCGCGGCGGCGCAGAAACAACGCCGCCGCCAGGCCGGATTTCCCCAGTCCCACGACCAGAACTTTCTTGCCTTTGAGTTCCATCATCCTCAGGCTCCCGCGCTCCGCGACTCTCTTATCATCTTGCACCGCGCGGACCTTGTCTAACGCAGTTTCAGGGTGGTGAGTGCAAACAATGCAAACACCAGGGCGCCGATCCAGAAGCGGACGATGATTTTGGATTCGCTCCAGCCCAACTGCTCGAAATGATGATGCAGCGGGGCCATCTTGAAGATACGCTTCTTGTTGCGCAGCTTGTAGCTGCCCACCTGCAGCAGCACCGAGACCGCTTCCAGGATGAAGATGCCGCCGATAAACGGTAGCAGCAACTCCTGGCGGATGATGATGGCGACCGTGCCCACGGCCCCGCCCAGGGCCAGCGAACCCACGTCGCCCATGAAGATCTCCGCCGGATGGGCGTTATACCAGAGAAAACCGATGGAAGCGCCCACCATGGACCCGCAGAAGATGGTCAGCTCGCCCACCATGGGCATGCGCTGCAACTCCAGGTAGTCGGCAAAGACCACGTGGCCGCTGACATAAGTGAGCACGGCCAGCGCTCCCGCCGCGATGATGGTGCAGCCGATGGCCAGCCCGTCCAGCCCGTCGGTCAGGTTGACGGCGTTGGACGAACCCATCAGCACGAAGACGACAAACGCGATGAAGGGCAGAAAGGCCAGGAACCCCAGATGGGGGACCGTGCTGGGCCACACATGCCAGGCAAGGTCGGGCCGCCATTGCTTGATGAACGGCACCGTCAACCGCGTGGAAAATACCTTGAACTGCTCCAGCACTACCAGCGCAATGGCCACCAGGGCTCCGGCCAGCCCCTGCCACAGCAGCTTGGCGCGCGCCGTCAGGCCCAGGTTGCGCCGCTGGACCACCTTGATGTAATCGTCGGCAAAGCCGATGGCCCCAAAGGCGATGGTCGAAAACACCGTGATCCAGACAAACGGATTGGCGGGGTCGGACCACAGCACCGTGGGCAGCAGAATCGCAATAATGATCAGCACGCCGCCCATCGTGGGCGTGCCCGACTTCTTCAGGTGCGATTGCGGCCCGTCCTCGCGGATAAACTGGCCGATCTGAAACTCGCGCAGCTTCTGGATCACCCAGGGGCCGATGAACAGCGCAATCAGCAGCGCCGTGCCCGAGGCAAAGGCGGTGCGAAACGTGAGGTAGCGGAAGATCCGGAACGGGTGAAAGTACGGGTACAGCTTTTGGTAGAGCAGCCAGTAAAGCAAGTGGCCTCCAGAGCCGGCGTGAGGCGGGTTTCAGGTTGATTTTACAGGGCCGGGGGCTGCGCAGAGATGGAAATCGCGCACTTTGGAAGGATGCCGGATCAAGAACAGAAACAAGCGCCCACGGTCTCTTCCACGCGGCACAGCCATTCGGCGCGTTGCTCGGGTGTGCTGGTGACCACGACGCTGAAGGGCGTCCGGATAATATTCTTCACGCCGCAAAACTCCAGAATGCATTTCTTCCAGAGCCCATCGAGCGGGTCGCCAAACTCTTGCATCTCCCGCTCCGGCTCAGTATTCGACGTATTGAAGATGATCGCCGCTTGCGCCCGCAGCAAGCCTACCGGCACACCCTCCCCGTTATCGCCCTCCTGAAAGCTATAGGCCACGCCGGGACGAAAGACTCGATCGATCCATCCCTTCATTGCCGCCGGGGGCTGGCCCCACCAATTGGGGTGAACGATGATCAATCCGTCCGAGCGCTGCAATTCATCGCAGTAGCGGGCCAGTTCCAATGGCGGCTGCCCCTTCATGTCCAACTCGGGCACGGGCAGCAGCGGATTGAAGCCCTCTTCATAAAGGTCGTGGAACCAGACTTTGTGCCCGCTGCGCTCAAGCGTGCGGCAGGCAGCATGAGCGATGGCGTGATTGAAGCTGCGCCGGTCCGGATGCGCAAGAATGACAGAAATATTCATTGACAAGTGAAAGAATAACACCGCGGACAAAAGCTTTACCGGGCCACTATCGCGGCTTGGCCTCAGTCGCGATTCTGTTCCCGACCGTCTCGATGGCCCGCTCCAGATGCACGCCGCGCGAGCCCTTCACCAGCACCACGTCTCCGGGCTGTAAATTTTGGCCCAGCCAGTGGCCAGCCGCTTCGGCATCGGATAGAAAGAGCGATGCAACGCCGCCCGTGCAGGCGGCCGCCGCCAAATGTTCGGCGTTGCCACCCACGCCAACAACCAGGTCGAGGCCGGCTTCGGCGGCGGCGCGTCCGCAGGCGGCGTGCAGCGCGGGGCCTTGCTCGCCCAGTTCGAGCATCTCCCCGGCTACCAGGATGCGGCGGCGGGCCGGGCGCGCAGCCAGCGTGCGAATCATGGAGCGCAGCGCCTCGGGGTTCGAGTTATAGCTGTCGTTCAGAAGCGTGGCGCCGCCGATCTCCATTACCTGGCCGCGCTTGTCGCCGGCAGTCAGCGATGCGAGCGCCGCGACTGCGTCATCCAGCCCGACGCCCGCCTCCAGCGCGACCGCCAACCCGGCCAGCGCATTCGATGCGTTGTGCGCGCCCAGCAAGCGCAGCGTCAGTTCGCGCTCGCGCTCACCGGCCCGAAACTTGAGGTGCAGGCCAGCCAGATTTTCCGTCACTTCGAGAAACTGCGGATCGGCGCAAGGGCCGGCGCCGAAGTAAACCACGCGGCCGGGAAAGTCGCGGCCAAACTGCGATACGTACGGATCGTCGCTGTTGAGGAAGGCCACGCCGTTGGCCGGGAGCGCGTCCACCAGCTCGAACTTGGCGTGGGCGATCCCGGCCTGCCCATCGGCAAAGTTCGCAATGTGCGCGGTGCCCACGTTGGTGATTACGCCCCAGTCCGGGCTGGCCATGCGCGCCAGCGCAGCAAGCTCGCCCGCGTGGTTCATGCCCATCTCGACGACCGCGTACTCGTGCTCCGGCTCCAGGCGCAGAAGCTCGAGCGGCAGGCCGAAGCTGTTGTTCAGATTGCCCCGGGACTTGAGCACATGGAACTTAGCGCCCAGCGCCGCGGCCACCGCCTCCTTGGTGGTGGTTTTGCCGGCCGAGCCGGTAACGGCCACCAGGCGCCGGCCCCACTGGCGGCGCACATGCGCGGCCAGGATCTGCAACGCGGCCAGCGGATCTTCGGCGATCAACAGCGGCACGGCCAGCGCCGCGTCGGGCAACGTGGCTGCCCGCGCCCGCGACACCACCGCCGCAACGGCCCCACGCTCCAGCGCCGCAGTCACAAAGTCGTGCCCGTCCAACCGCTCGCCGCGCACCGCAAAAAACAGCTCGCCGGCGGCCACCGTGCGCGAGTCGATGGAGTAGCCGCTCGCCATCAGCGCGCCGGCGTTGGCCACGCTGGCCGGAGCCTCCAGCACCGCGCCCGCGCCGATTGCCGCCTCTGCCAATGTGAGCTTCATTGTTCCTTACCATATCCCATTTTGGATCCCATTTCGGATCTCATTTCGGATGCCAATTCAGCCAGCGCGGAAAGGGCAATCTCCACATCGTCGAAAGGAATCGTGCGGCCGGCCAGAATCTGCTCCTTCTCGTGGCCCTTGCCTGCGATCAGAACCACGTCCCCAGCCTTGGCCGC
>JBEKZR010000106.1:0-9827 GCA_049509715.1 Occallatibacter sp.
TAGATAGCAGGCCATAATTCCCAGAGGCACGTTGCTGAACCACGCCCCGGCGACGGCCAGCGCCAGAGGCACGGTGGAACCATCCAGGGCGCGCTTCCAGAACGAACCGGCCGGATTGCGGTCGCGCAGGATGCAGAGAAGAAGCAGCGGAATCCAGAAGCCGCCCGTAAGTTCTCCAAAAGCCGATCGCTCGTAGGCGCAGAAGAGCGCGTAGCCGGAAAACAGGGCGGCGCAGCCGGCCAGCGTTGCCGGCCCGCCGGAGAGCGCCTGGCGGGCGAGCGCGCGGGTGGCCAGGCCGGTGGCTGCCAGCAGAAGGAAGGTCAGGGCTGCCGGGACGAGCGTCCAGGGCAGCGCCAGCCCCAGGGCCGCGCCCAGCATCCAGGTCAGCGGCGGATAAAAGATGAAGCGCGGCTCGCCGGCCCCGAAGTTTGCGCTCGCCGCCCAGTGCGGATACAGAATCCCCTGCCGCCAACTACTCTGGGTGTCGAGCCAGGAAACGAGATGGAAGTCAAAGTCGTGGCCGCAGGAGGGGCCGCGCAGCAGTTGCGGCGCAATGGCTATGGCCGCCGCGAGCAGGATGACAGCCGGACCGGCCAACCGCTTCCAGCGTTCTGGGGCAGGCCGGCTCATGGCAGCAGCCGCAGTGTGTGGCGGGTCTGAGCGGCTACGGCTGCCGGGCTGAAGGGCAATGCAAAGGTAGTCCCGTTGTACCAGTCGTTCCATTGGTCGCGGAAGTACGGGCTGAGCGGGTTGCCGCTCTCGCCCATCACGATGTTCTCCGTGGAGCCGTCAATGTCGCTCCAGTCCATGGTGAAGCGCTGCGAGGGGGCAAGGTTGGTGCCGATCTGCTTCACAGTCGTGCCGTCTCCGCCCATCGGCTGCGCTCCGGTTCCCGCCAGGCGGCCGATGAGCGGCAAGAAGCGGGCCAGTGGATGCTCGATGTCGATTTTATGCCAGCTTCCGTAGCTCCAGCGCGCCAGGTCGGCGGGAGCGTGGCCTCCCTCGATGCCGCGCCGCACCGCCTCGGTCAGCAGCGCGTCCCAGTTCGAGTAGCCGGGCGGCAGCCAATCGGGCTTGGCGTGCATCACGATCTCTTCCTCGGCAAAGCTCCGCTCGGCCCAGTGGTAGTCAGCGGCCAGCTTGCCCAGCTTGGGCTCAAGAATGAGCGGCCACAGCGCAGCCCGCGTCTGGGTCACGATGGAGGCGGCGGCGGAGTCGGTGGTCAGCTGTCCGTCCCAGGAGCGCATCAGGTCGGCAGCCTGGCGCAGCCGGTCGCCGGCGCCGGGGGTGTGATCGATGGCGTAGGCAAAGCGATGGCCCAGCTCCTGATCGACTTCACTGTAGACATCGGTCTGGAGGGCCAGCATGTCGGCGGGGGTGAGATTGTCGCGGCCTTCCAGGGCTTTGTAGATGCGCTCCACGCGGTAGGGATCGGGCCACTCGTGGGTGAGCGGAATCCCGGACATATCATCCGAAAAGGGATCAGAGCGCGACTTCTCGCTTGTAACTCGAGAGTTAGCCGTAGCCAAGAAACCTGAGGGCGGATTGACGACGTTGGGCAGCTTGTCGAAGGGGATGTAGATTGGACCTTCCGGGGGAAGCCCCCATTCAAATCGGAAGTTCATCGTGTCATGTGGAAGAGGCTGATCAAAGACACCCATCCCGCCCCACCGGATCGGCACCTTGCCGACGGCGTGGTAGGCGATGTGTCCCTGGTCGTCGGAATAAACGACATTCTGCGTGGGCCAGCACCACTCAGCGAGCGCCGCTGAAAACTCTGTCCAGTTCGCCGCCACGTCCATCTCGTAAATCGGCATAGTGTTGAGCGTTGGGTCGTAGAGGGTCCACTTGAGCGCGATGGGCCGCTTCTCCTTGGGCAGGATGGGATTCAGCAGCGGACCATGCCCGGTCAACTGAACGTCCAGCGTCACATCCTTGCCGCCGCGAACCTTGATGGTCTCGCGATCGACCTGAAGCGCATGCCATTCCGCGTCATTGCCCTCGTAGTTACCCTTGCCGTCGAGCTTCTCGATGTAGAGATCCTGCACATCGGCATAGAGCGCGGTAAAGCCCCAGGCTACGTGCTCGTTGTGGCCGGCGATTACGCCGGGCGCACCGGGCAGCGTGACGCCGGCGGCGTGGAAACCGGGCGAGCCGTGGCTGCCCGCCGACTTGAGATCGGCCACGTACCAGATCTCCGGCTCGCTGACAGAGAGGTGCATATCGTTGGCCAGCAGCGGCCGTCCGCTGGCCGTGTGCCGGCCCGCGACGACCCAGTTATTCGAGCCGTATGCGCAGCCATCGCATGCCGGCCCGCCAGGCAAACCAGGCAGCGCGTTCAAGCCGGATGGGGCGCCAAAATCCGGCGCGCTTGCGGGCGGAATGCGCGTCTCGCTGGGCTCGTCGTCGTCTTCATCATCCTCGTCGTTACCCGTTTTTGGCGGGGGCGCGGGTTGCGGCTGGCTCAGGTCAGGAGCGATGCCGGTGGGGGGGCGGTCGCGCCACGAGCCGACCGGATAGAGATCGTTTTCGAGCTTCTCGTTGTGGAGCTTGGCTGCAATCCGCTCCCTGCTCAGCTTCACCTGCCAGTGCGTATCCAGTCCCTGCACAAGCATCATGCCGATGGAGAGCGAATCGACGCCGCTCCAGGGCCGGGGGCGATAGCCGAGCAGCCGGAACTCCGGCGGCAGCGCGTTTTGATGCTGCTCGATGAAGAGGTTGACGCCGCGCGCGTAGGCCTCCAGCCGGGCGCGGTCGGCCGGAGCCAGATTGGCGTAGATGCGCCGGGCCGTATTGCGAAACTGGAGCACGCGCTGCGCCTTGTCATGCTCCAACTGCGAGGAGCCAAAGACTTCAGCCAGCTCGCCGTTGGCGTTGCGGCGGTAGATGTCCATCTGCCAGAGGCGGTCCTGGGCGGTTACGTAGCCCTGGGCTAGGAAGAGGTCGTCCTCGGTAGCCGCTTCGATGTGGGGCACACCATGGGCGTCGCGGCGCACCGTGACCGGCGCGGAGAGCCCGGCCAGATGCAGGTCTCCATCCAGCACCGGCAGCGCGGCTTTGGCTGCCGCGCGCAGCCACAGCACGCCTGCTACAGCGGCCAGCAACAACAGTGCAAGAAGGCCGCCCGCGATCAGAAGCAGAATCCGCGGCCAGCGGCGTTTGCGGCTTCGAGGCGGAGATTCACCGCCAGGCGCGGGCGTGCGATCCAGAGAGTCTGTATCAGGCATCGGTCATCCACAGGATAACGCCGCGGCGATGCCGGAGCCGCGCGGGGAACTTGACTCATGGAGCCTGGTGAAAACGATCGTCCTTCCGCCACGTGCCGAAATCCCTGGTCAGCTTGCAGGATTGGAGCTTTCCGTTCTCATAAAACATGGCGCCGCCGCCGCGGCCATCGGCGAAAAAGCCTCCGCTCATGCAGGGAACTCCCTGCACCGTCTGGTCGCCGGCCAGGTAACACTGCTTGAGCTTGCCGCTGGGATAAAAAGCGACCACGGAGCCTTCGCCCGGGCCCAGCCAACTGCCGCCCATGCAGGTCATGTCCAGAATCGGCGCGTCGTGGCTCATCTGAACGTAATCTGGAGCGCCGTCGGGATGCAGTGCGATGTACGATCCGGCCGGAATGCGCGCTTCGCCGAACTGAACCTCCCGCGTGACCGTGCAGCGGTTCAAGCGGCCGTCGTCAAAGAACCAGGCATAGCCCTTGGCGCAGGGATAGCCCTGAATCTCGGTGGGCTGGTCCAGTGTTTTGTGAGAGGTGTGGGGTGGAGCGCCGGCCAATGCGGCACCTTGCAAGCCACACAATACGCAAGCGAATAACAGGCTCTTTTTCATAGCTCCTATTCGAAAACTAGATGTTGGCTTCATTCGGATCATTCCTCCGCGGAGTTTGTCCGCTGGCTCTAATATCACCGCGCCGGGGCCGGAAGCGAGCTTCTGAATTTGCGATGAATCGTTGAAGAAATCCTTCGCAAAGCTTGAGCAGGGACGAAATCAATGGTTTGCTGGCACAAACCGTCCGTGAAGCTCCAGATGGGCGCCAACCTGGGCGGCAATCTCGCGCGCTGCCTGGCTCTGGGCATCCGCCAACCGCTGAACCGGGTAATCGTAGCTCTCCGACCAGACCAGCTTGGCGCTATGCACGTCCACCAAACGAGCCGTGATTCTGACGCGATCTCCCGCCCTCTGAATCGTCCCATCGAGCATCAGGTCCATCCCCAACAAGCGGGACATGAATGGCATCGATAATCTGGCGCGCTGGTAGCTGCGGACGGTGGAGGGCGAGAGTACGTGAACGTTTTCCAGTTTCGACAGATGCGCCACCAGCAGATCCGTCAGGCCGTGAGGAAAAGCGCCGCAGTCCAACTCAGGGCTCAGGCACTCGAAAGGCACCACGGCAATGCTGGCGATGTGTTCGCCCGAGGAAAGGTAGCGCGACGGCCGGTAGAACTGCCAATAGACGAAGCCCAAAATCACGCACAGCAACCCGGCTGCCAGCAAAAGTCGGCGAAGGCTCCAGATCGATGGCGGGACTACCTTCCTGGGCGTCTGGCTGCCGTTCTCCGGCTCTTCCGGTACGATATCCGCAATAAATCGGTATCCTCGCTTGGGAAGCGTTTCAATATATTTGCCGGCCTCGCTCTCGTCGCCCAGGGCCTTGCGCAGTTGCGAGATGTTCCTCGCCAGTCCGATCTCTTCCACGGTCGTATCCGGCCAGACCTCCCGCATCAGTTCGGCCTTTTCCACGACTGTTCCATGGCGTTCCAGCAGTACGCGAAGGGTTTCCCCCACTTTAGGAGCCAGCGGCACCGTCTCGTCCTCTCGAAAGAGGAGCCTCTGTCCGGAGTCGTAGCGAAACGGGCCGAAACGAAATACCGGCTTGGCAGACTGGTTCATGGCAGTCGAGGATGGTGTAGCTGGCACTATCCTACCCCGCCATAGGGGCCTGCGCCGCGGGCTTTCTGCGGCCATAAATCACGAGCAGAGCCACCAGCAGCAACAGGATGACGCCCAGCACCAGCAAACTGCCCTCGGGACCGTCCGCGCCGCCGCTCCACAGCGCGTTGCCGGCCGGGCTGGTGGTCAGGTAGTGGCCCTTGGCGACCATGCCGCTGTCGGCGGTGCCGTAGAAGTAGGTCTGCGCCCAGTCCCAGGCGGCGTGGCAGCCGATGGCCCACCAGGCCGACCCAGTGACCCGGATGCTGACGCAGAAGACGAAGCCGATAGCCGCGGCGGCAAAGATGCCGATCCAGTTTTCGCCGTTGTTGCCGGTGTGGATGAAGCCGAAGAGCGTGGAGGTAACCCAAGCCGCCTGCCAGAACCCACTCCGTGGGGTTTTGCGAATGTGCAGCATCAGGCAGGGAAAAAGCCCCAGCAGGGCGATGGCATAGACGCCCCACAGGCCGTTGCCCTTGGCGCTCAGCAGCAGTCGCAGGCAAATGACGCCGACGATGCCCAGCGCCCACCAGAAGTTGATGCCGCGGGTGAGGGTGAATTGCAGGTAGCAGCGGAATAGGCCCTCCTCGACGCAACCCACCATCAGAAAGACCACAGCCCACAAGCCGGCAAATCTGTAGATTGCAATTCCCGAGAGCGCGACGGGGCCGAAGTGCAGCCAGTGGCCCCAAGCCAGCGCGCCCACCAGCGCCGAAAGCGAGAGGAATCCTGCCGCCAGGCCGCTGAGAAAGTGGGGAAAGCGCCGCGGGCCGTCCAGGTTGTAGGCCAGCAGGTTGCGGCGACGTTCGATCAGAGCCATCAGCGCGGCCGCCCCAACCAGAGGCAGAAGGCTCGTGAGTTCACCGATGAATGCATTGGAGACAGTAAAGTCGAGCTTCCTGCCGGTATCGAGAAGATGGAGCTTGACAACGACGAATCCAACGGGGAGGGCGAGAAGGCCGACCAGGAGGAAAAAGGCCAGCACCGCCCAGCCGGCGCGCAGGCCCTGGCTGCCCAGGAAGACCCAGAGCACGGCGCGAGTTTCCCAGGGATCAGGGGCGACGGGGAGGAGTTCGGGCGTCAGGGCCGCGTTCGCGGCAGCTTCGGCGGGCGGCGCTTCCGGCAGTGGGGGCTGAATCTCCGGCTCCATGGAGTCTCCTTCAAATAAGAAACAGATTTGTGTGCTAAATGGCTCTGATGGAAAGATACTCTACGGAGCAAAGGACCGGGAAGTTCCTTGGGCTAAAAGGATTCGGGCCATTCCTGCGCTCCGTGAAGAATGGCGAGCACATGAATCATGTTTTCCACAATCTTGTATGCAACCAGATACGATGTGCCGGAGACGGTGATTTCGCGGGTTCCTTTCGTACGGCCAATCCTGCCGGAATAGGGCAATCGCGCAGTGAGGAGGATCGCTTCGCGAATCCGCCGGACGGTGCGGTACGCCGCTGCTCGATTATTGGCAGCGATGTACTCGAAGATGCTCTGGAGCTGGTTGGCTGCGGGCAATGTCCAGCGAACTCTCACGCCGTTGCCCCTACCTTCCGCTGCTCCACTTCCTGATTTCGCATCTCATTTCGATTCCAGGATTCAATCATCCTGCCTACCTCTTCGTCGTCGATCAGTTCTCCCTTCCGGGAGGCTTCGAGGCCCTCTTCTATCATCGCGGCATAGCGCCGCTGTTCGCTGAGGTATCCCTCGACCGCTTCATTGAGTAAATAGCTGCGGTCGCGTTCCATGGCCTTGGCGAACCGGTCCAGTTGGGCGACCTTTTTCGAGTCAATGCGAAAACTGATGGTGCGCTGAGTTGTCATACTACGAAATAATACACCGTAATATGTGAATATACAAGCGGAATTGCCGGGGTGCATACGCCTGAACCAGCGCGGGGCTCAACCTGGCGCTGCCGGCTTCTACTCGTCGCGCAGGGCGACCATGGGGTCGACGCGCGACGCCCGCCGCGCCGGCAGCCAGCTTGAGCCGATGGCAATCGCCGCGATCGTCGCGGTGATGGCGGCGAAGACCGCGGGATCGTCCGGACGAACGCCACGCAGCAGGTTGGCCACCAGGTGCGCCAGGGCGAAGGCCAGCAACAGGCCAACGCCCACGCCGGCCGCCGTAAGCCAGCCGGCGCGGCGCAGCATCATGCCCAGGACGTCCTCGCGGCGCGCGCCCATGGCCAGACGCACGCCAATCTCGCGGGTCCGTTCGCCCACCAGGTTGGCCATGACTCCGAAGATGCCGATGGCGGCGAGAAAGAGCGCGATGATCCCGTCAACGCTCAGCATTCCCGCTGCGTACATCAGGCCTGTCAGGTTGTCGCGCAGTAGCTGCTGGTATGTCTCTACCGTATTGAGCGGGAGGGCCGGGTCCAGCGCGGCCAGTGCCCTGCGTGCCGCGGTCGCCAGGGCGAGTGGATTGCCGCTGGTGGTGATGGCGTACTCGGTGGCGGCCGGCGGCAGTTGCAACGCATCCATGTAGACCGCGGCGTGGGGTGTCTGGTCCCAGAGCGAGTAGCTGGTCTCCTGGGCGACTCCGACGATGGTCAGCCACGGCTCGCTGCTGCTGCGGCCGCCCATGCGGATGCGATGGCCCAGCGGATTCTCGCCGGGGAAATACTGGGTGACGAAGCGCTCGCTCACGATGGCCACCGGCGTGGTTTGCAGGGAATCGCTCTGCGTGAAGCCGCGGCCGCTAACGATGGGAATGCGCAGCGCGACAAAGTATCCCCCGGTAACCGGCAGGTTCAGCGCGGCCTGGAACTTGCCCGGGACCGTGGGCCGGTTCTCGATGTCGAGATCGCGGAGCCAGCCATTGTCGTCATAGGGCAACGCCGGAGTCAGCTCGGCGTGATTAACGCCGGGCAAGGCGCGCAGCCGGGCAAGAGCGCCGGCATACCACTCCGCCCGCTTCTGCGGGGTGTCATAGCGGGTTGCCGGCAGGGTCACATTGAAGGTGAGCATCTTTTCCGGTTGGTAGTAGTCGCCGGCATGCAGCCAGGCGTTCATGCCTTTGGCCATGAGGGTCGCGCCGATAACCAGCGCCACGGCCAGCGCAATCTGCGCCACGGCGAAGATGTTTCTCAGCCGGTGGCTGCGGCCGGAGCCGATGGAGGCGCGCGCGCCGGCTTTCAGCTGGTCCACCAGATTGATGCGCAGCGCCTCTGCCGCCGGAGCCAGGCCGGCAATCAGGCCTGCAAAACCCGCCAGCAGGAATGAAAAAGCGAGAACGCGGCTGTTGATGCTGGTGTTGGACCAGCCGGCCATGAAGCGCGCTACCCGCTCCGGCATGGTGGCCAGCAGATAGTGGCCATAAGCAGCAGCGATAACGAGGCCGCCCAGCGCGCCGGTGAGGCCGAGCAGAAGGTTCTCCGTGAGCAACTGCCGCAGGATTCGCCAGCGGCCGGCGCCCAGCGCGATGCGCAGGGCAATTTCCGGACGGCGGGCAATGCCGCGCGCCAGTTGCAGATTGGCGATGTTGGCGCAGACCACCAGGAGCACAAAAAGCGTGGCGGCCAGACTCATCCGGTAGTAGAGGTTTGTATAGGGGCCGTTGATGCCGTCCAGCAGCGGCTCCACGTGCGCCGACCAACCCGCGTTGGTGGCCGGATAGGCTTGCGCCAGCCGCTCGGCCAGCGCGCCCATCTCGGCCTGCGCCTGCTTGACGCTGATGCCATCGCGCAGGCGCGCGGTGACCAGGTAGTTGTGCGCACTGCGATTGGCGAGCTGCTCCGGCGTGGGCGCTAGAGGAAGATAAATGTCCGCCAGGGAGGGGTATTGCATGGTTTTTGGCATGACGCCGACGATGGTGTAGGTGCGCTGATCGAGCTCAATAGTGCGGTTCAGGACCGCGGGGTCACCGGCAAAGCGCCGCTGCCACAAGCCGTAACTCAGCACGGCCACGGAGTCCTGGCCCGGACGGCACTCGGTTGCGCCGTATACGCGGCCCAGTTGCGGAGTGGCCTGTAAGGCGGAGAAGAACTCGGCGGAGGTGAGCGCGGCTTCCACGTGGGCGGCATCGCCACCGCCGGTCAGGGTCATATCGGCGTGGGTGCGGACAGCCATCGACTCGAACGAGCGGCTCTGGCGCGCCCAGTCCTGGTAGTTGGCCAGTGCAACCCACTGGTAGCCGTAGCTGGAGCTCAATTGCGCATTCTGCTCGGCCACCGTGACCACGCGGTCCAGCCGGGGCACGGCCAGCGGATGGAGCACAACAGCATCCATGTTGCTGAAAACCGCGGCGTTGATGCCGATGCCGATGGCCAGGCTGGAGATCGCGGCCAAGGTGAATCCCCGCGACTTCCACAACTGCCGCGCGGCGTAGCGCAGATCCTGAAGAACGGTTTGCACGAAATCCTCCTTGGCTGGGCAGCTTCATCCGAACTGTGCGAGCAACCAAATGGTTGCGGGTTATTGGTTCCTGTTCTACTCGTCGCGCAGCGCGACCATGGGATCGACGCGCGCCGCCCGCCGCGCCGGAAGCCAGCTTGACGCTACAGAAATGGCCGCGACGGCCGCGGTGATGCCGGCGAACATGATTGGATCGTTGGGATGCACAAAGGAGATCACGCTGCCCAAGCCATACGCCATGGCGACGGCCAGGGCCAGGCCGATAGCCAGCCCTGTGCCGCTCAGCCACGCGGCGCGGCGCAGCATCATGCTCAGCACGTCTTCGCGGCGCGCGCCCATGGCCAGGCGCACCCCGATCTCGCGCGTCCGCTCGGCCACCACGTTGGCCATCACGCCGAAGATGCCGATGCCGGCCAACAGCAGGGCAATCAGCGCATCCACGCCGAGATTGCCGGCCAGCCATCTCATGCCGATCGTATGATCCCGCATGAACTGCGCGTAGGTCTGCAACCCGTCCAGCGGCAGCGCGGGGTCAAGGCCGGC
>JBEKZR010000107.1:0-9738 GCA_049509715.1 Occallatibacter sp.
CGTCTATTACTCGCTTTCTCTGATCGGCACCGCACTGGGCCGTCAAAACTGGATTCCCGCGTTCCTCGCGGTCTGGATGGCCAACCTGCTCTTCACCGCGGGCGGCATCTTCCTGCTCTGGCAGATGGCCAGTGGCGGCCGTGTACTGAATGCGATCGCCACCTGGACCGTGCGTTTCCCAAGGCCCGCGGCCCCGCTCAAACCCAACGGCGTTCCCATCACCGGCCTCCTGAACAGGCTTCAACCGCGCCCCCAGCGCACCGCGGTCCGCGGCGTCTTTCCCCGCATCCTCGACGAGTACGTAGTGCGCGAGTTCCTCAACACCTTCATCCTGGTGCTGGTGAGTTTCATCCTGCTCATGCTGATTTTCACCTTCTTCGATCTGGTGGGCGACATCCTGCGCAACCACATTCCGCTGTCCACGGTCGGCGACTATCTGGTCAACCTCACGCCCAGCATGCTCTACCAGATAGCGCCGTTGGCGGTGCTGATCGCCGTGCTGGTCACCTTCGGCGTGCTCAACCGCAACAGCGAGCTCATCGCCATGAAGGCCACCGGCATCAGCCTTTACCGGCTGGTGATTCCCATCGTCTCCATCGCCGCCATCCTGGCCGTGAGCCTCTTCCTCTTCGACCAGTTTTATCTCTTCCAGGCCAATCGCAGGCAGGAGGCGCTGCGCAACATCATCAAGGGCCGTCCGCCCCAAACCTTCCTGCACCCCGAGCAGAAGTGGATCTTCGGCCAGCCGCATCCCGGCGAGCCCGCCCGCATCTTTTACTACCAGTTCTTCGATCCCGACCGCGACGAGTTCGCCAATCTCTCGCTCTTCGAGATCGATCCGTCCACCTTCGCGCTCTCGCGGCGCATCTTTGCCGTCCGCGTCTTCTGGGATCCGGGAACCGGTTCCTGGCGCTTCCAGAACGGATGGCAACGCGATATCGAAGGCCCCAATGTAACGGAATATCGCGAATTCAAACAAACCTCCTTCGCCGAGATTCACGAGGAGCCCGGCTACTTCAAGAAGGAGAGCCTGCAATCGCAGGAGATGAACTTCGGCCAGCTCGATCGCTACATCGGCGATCTGCGCCAGAGCGGATTTGACACCATGCGCCTGCGCGTCCAGCTCTGGCACAAGCTCTCTTACCCGCTCGTCGCCATCGTCATGTCTGTGCTGGCTATTCCCTTCGCGCTCTCCATGGGCCGCCGCGGCTCGCTCACCGGCATTGCCGTGGCCATCTTCGTGGCGCTCACCTATTTTGTTGTCGACGGCTTTTTTAGCGCCATGGGCAACGTCAACTATCTGCCCGCCGCCCTGGCCGCCTGGTCCCCGGATATTCTGTTTGGGCTGACCGGGGGCTACATGCTACTGAGAACGCCGACGTAGAGCCGCTCCGCGAGGGAACCTTTCAGACGCCATGGCGGGCAATCCGCTTCGCACTCCCCTACCCGTACAATAAAACCATGTTTCGCGATCTGGCCCCGCTCTTCGGTTACATGCGCCGCTACCGCTGGGGATACCTGTGGGGCACTCTCTCGTGCATTGCCACCAATGCGGCGTCGGTCCAGTTTCCCAGAGTCCTGGGATGGGCTGTCGACAAAATGCAAAGGAACCAGGCCACCCGCGAAGCGATTCTTGTCTTCGCAGGCCTGTTGATCGCCATTTCTCTCACCAAGGGCGTCTTCCTCTACGCCCAGCGCTGGATTCTCATCGGCATCTCGCGGGAGATCGAGTTCGACCTGCGCAACGACCTCTTTCTCCGCCTGGAGCGTCAGGATTCGGGCTTTTATCAGCGTTATCGCACCGGCGACATCATGGCCCGAATGACCAACGACCTGAATGCCGTGCGCATGTTGCTCGGTCCGGCTCTCATGTACAGTGCCAACACGGTCTTCTTCACCGTATTCGCCTTGTTTTTCCTGCTGCGCATCAGCCCCTGGCTCACCCTGGTGGCTCTGGCGCCCATGCCGCTCGCCAGCATCCTGGTCCAGTACCTCGGCCACAGAATTCACGACCGCTTCGAGCGCATCCAGGCCAGCTTCTCCGATATCTCCTCACAGGCCCAGGAAAATTACTCCGGCGCGCGCCTCATTCGCGCCTTCGCCCGAGAGGAGTCCCAGATCGGCCTCTTCGAGCGGCTAAACCGCCAGTACATCGCCCGCTCTCTCCGGCTTGTCCAGCTCATGGGCATGCTTTGGCCCACGCTCGAGTTCATTCTCGGCGTTTCCATGATCATCACCCTGCTGGCTGGCGGCCACCTTGTCATCGCCCATCGCATCTCGGTTGGCGATTTTGTCGAGTTCAACACCTATATGATTCTGCTCATCTGGCCCATCATCGCCGTGGGCTGGGTGGTGAACCTCTTCCAGCGCGGCACCGCCTCCATCCAGCGCATCGACGAACTCCTGCGCGCCGAGCCGGCCATCGACGACCGCTCCGCCGATCCAGCAATTCCCACGGACGCCTTGCTTCGGGGCGAAATCGAATTCCGTCACCTCAACTTCAGCTACGGTGAAAATGCGGTGCTGCGCGACATCTCGCTCAAGATTCCCGCCGGCTCAAGCCTGGCCATCGTCGGCCCCACCGGCTCGGGCAAGTCCACGCTGGTCAACCTGATCTCGCGGCTCTACGAAGCGCCCGAGGGGACGCTCAGGATCGATGGCCGGCCGGTGCGCGACTACCCGCTTGCCGTGCTGCGCCGCAACATCGGCATGGTTCCCCAGGAGACCTTCCTGTTCAGCGACACGATCCGCGAAAACCTTTCCTTCGGCGCGCCCCATGCCAGCGCGGAGGATCTGCTGGAGGCAGCCACGGCAGCCCACATTCGTAAGGAGTTCGAGGAATTTCCGCAAGGCTTTGAGACCATGGTGGGCGAGCGCGGCGTCACGCTCTCCGGCGGGCAGAAACAGCGCTCGGCCATCGCCCGGGCATTGTTGCGCAGGCCGGCCATCCTCATCCTCGACGACGCGCTGGCCAGCGTGGACACCTACACGGAAGAACAAATCTTGAATGGGCTCCGCGGAGCGGGCGGCCTGCGCGGCTACACCTCCAGCTCCACCACCATCCTGATCTCCCACCGCGTCTCAACCGTGCGCAATGCCGATCAGATCGCCGTACTCGACCACGGCAGGATCGTGGAGCTTGGAAGGCACGACGAGTTGCTTGCCCTCGATGGTTACTACGCCGGCCTCTTCCAGAAGCAGCAACTGGAGGAGGAGTTGACCGTGGCGGGATAGGCCGCTCAGGCATTCCATCTTGAGCCAACAGCTTCCCCGCCGTGATCGTCGCCGTCGAAGCCCGTCTGCCTGCGCGCGGATGCCATCGCGGCAATCTGCGGCGGAGCTGGATTGACTTCCGGGTCCTTTGCCACCTGGCGCCAGGCATCGCGCACATTGCGCACGCAGTCGATCGCATGCTCGAACTTTTGCCGCGAGGCCGACTGGGAGGCCTGCAGAATCTGCGCGAAGACCGAGGCATAAAACTCACTGAGCACCTGCGCGGGCCGTCCGCCCACATCCATGCGCAGCCGCGCCTGCAGGTGAATGATGATATCCAGGGCGCGCTTCACGGCGATCCGGCGGCCGGCTTGGTCTCCGCGCTCCACGGCCGCGCTGGCGGCATAGAGAAAGCGGAGAATGCCGTCATAAAGCGCCACCACCAGATCGACTGCCGAGGCGCTTTCTAGTGCATGATCCTGATAACTTCCCATAGGGATTGAACTCCTTGGTTAGCCGTTCTTGTTGTATCCGGTGACCGCCGAGTAAAGCTCGTTGATCGCATTCAATTGAGAGGGAATCTCCTGCATGATCTGGTTCGCCGAGTTCAGTTCCTTGGTCAAGCTCACCTGCTCCGTAGAGATCTGGATGTTTTCCTTGGTGATATCCGCATTCAGCGTCGATTCGATGTTGCTGTTGGATCTGGACGCCAGCGCTAGAATCCCCGTCGGCGAACTGGTGCCTGCATTTGTCAGCATGGCGGAGAAGCTCTGGCCCCAACTGTTCGCGTTCTGGAAGAAGCCCGCCACGGAGCTATAGTCCGTGTTCAGCACCGAATCCAGGCTGGTGGCGTCGAAGGTGAGAGATCCGTCGTTGTTGACGCTGATGCCCAGGCTGGTCAGGCTGTTGATGTCCGACGAGTTGGTGTAGTTCAGCGTCGCGCTCGTGGTGTTTGTGGTATCCAGAATGCTCGAGGTCACGGTCAGATTGCCTGCCGTGCCTGCTGTATTCGAGACCAGCGACAGGCTCGACGACTCGTCGTTGGTCACCACCGAAGCCGTAACTCCGATGTTGGCCAAGTTGATGGCACTGGCCAGCCCGGAGAGCGTGTTGTTAGACGAATTGAGCGTGACGGCATGCGCCGCGCCGCTGCCTACTTGAATCGAGACGGAGCCAGAGAGCACATCGCTGGCGCTGGGAATCGCCGTCAGAGTTCCGGTTGAGTTCTGCGCGCCTCTGGCCGCCGAACCGGCATAAGTCAGAAGTGTGTCGCCGGTGGCAACGACGCTGGAATTCACGGTCAATGCCCCGTTGGACCCTGCGGTTTGCGACAGCAGCGACAGGCTCGACTCTCCGTCGCTGGTCACCACCCCGGCGGTCACCCCGATGTCGGCCGCGTTGATGGCGCTGGCCAGGTCGGAAAGCGAGCTGTTCGGCGAACTCAGCGTGACGGTCTGCGCTGTGCCGTTGCCCACCGTGATGGTGATGGAGCCGGCGAGCGTGGTATCGGTATTGGTGGAAATCGAGTCCAGGGAACCATTCGGATTCTGCGTGTTCAGGCCGCCCAGAAGCTGCTGTTGCAGCAACGACAGCGTGGGAGAACCATACAGCGGCTCGGGATTGCCGGAGCTGTCGTTCCCTTCCTGCGTGTTGACGGCGCTGATCAGCGAGTTGTAGTCGCTGACCATTTGGTTGACGGTGCTTTCGACCCCCGTGTTGTCGTTGCCGATCACCACCTGAATCTGCTCCAGGCTGCTATCCGATTCCGTCGCGCTGGGGGCCAGCAACTGGAAGGTCACGCCGGGAATCAGGTTGGCCACCGTGTTCGAGGCGCTGGTCAGGGCCACGCCGTCCACCGTCAGATGCGCATCCGAGCCCGTCACCGCCGGGGTATAGCCCAGCGAAGCGTTCGAGTTGCTGGCGTCGACGATCGAATTCGAAGTAACCTGGATGTTTCCGCCGGCGCCCGAAGTATCCGAAACCAGGCTCAGCCGCGAACCAGAGGAATCGGTCAGCACACTCGCGATGATGCCCACTCCGGACGAGTTGATGGCCGACGCCAGCCCGGACAGCGTATTGTCAGACGAGTTCAGCGTAATGGTCTCGGTACTGCCGCTGCCCGCCTGGAGCGTGACGGAACCGGAAAGTTTGTCGGAGGCTTTGGTAATGGGAGCGAGATAGCCGCTGGAGGTTTGCGCCAGATTCTTCACCGTCACTGTATGCGTGCCCGCAACCGCCGAATTGTTGGCCGCCGTCAGCGTCAGCACGTTGGTGTCGGAGCTGGAACCGGTCTTCTCGGACAAAATGCCCGTAAAGTCGGTGAGCGAACTTAGGTCGTTGGAGAGATTCGAGAACAGCGTCCCCAGGCTGGAGATCGCCGTGTCCTGGCTGTGCAACGAGGTCAACTGATTGTTCCACGGCGTCTCCACATTCTGGAGATTGCCCACGATCTCCGCCACTGTCGTGCTCACATTGAAGCCAGTCCCGCTAGTCGCCGACCCGAAACTAAGTCCCACTGCGCCCATCGCACCCTCCGTGTTGAAATCAAGCAGCCGGAGAACCACCCGCTGCCAGGCCGGATTGGAAAAATCCCATTGGCTTTTTAGAATCCATCGCTTCGGAGACAACCACGAAATTGACTGAACCGAAACAGGGTTCGGGCAGCGGAGGAATTCCTCCGCGCAATAAGTTCATCGGCTTTGAATGGGCGCGGCTTTAGTCCCTTTTGAAATCCCCGGGCTTATCCGCTGCGACTTGAGTCGTTTATGCAAAGAAAGGGCGCCTGGTTGGACGCCCTTCCCTGTTCGTGGCTTGCGCCGGTTTACTCCATCCCAGCGACAAAGACCTGTCGCCGGGAACCCTGGATTACTGCAACAGCTTCATCACTTCCTGTTGCACGCTGTTGGCCTGCGCCAGGGCGGCGATGCCCGTCTGGCTCAGAATCTCGTACTTAGACATGTTGGAGGTTGCCGACGCATAGTCGGTGGCCTGCACTGCGTTTTGCGCCGCTTGCACGTTCTCCGACTGCGTGCTGAGAACCTGGCTGACGGCGTTCAGGGTGTTGATCTGCGCGCCGACGTAGCCGTCCTGCGCCGACACGTCGGTGATGGCCGTGTTGAGAGCGGTCAGCGACGCCTGCGCATCGGTCTGGTTGGACAGGTCGGTAGCGGACAGTGACTGGCCGGCCTGGTCTGAGTAGCTGATGGTGGCGATTCCGCCCACACCGTTGGTGTCTGAAGCCGGGGTGGCCGCAGCTGCTAAGCCGGTGGCAATGTCTCCCAACGGACTCGTCAGGTCTTGTGTGACGCCGGCCGTGTAATACGACCCTGCGGTGTAGGAGCCGGTGCCCGTGATGCCAGAGGCGGTGATGGTCGCCTTGGTGAGTGACTGCAGTACGCCTGCGGTGTCAACGACGCCGTAATTGCCTGCGTTGATGGTAGCCGTCAAGTGGGCTAGCGTGTCGGTCGTGCCCACCGAGCCAAGGGTAATGGTTTTCCCGTTGATGGTGAGCGTGCCGCCGGTATAGGTACCAGCTGCCAGTGTGCCATCGATGCCAGGTGCTGCGGCGCCGTTGGCAGCGCCGGCCACGCCTGAACCGATGCCGGAAATCTCAATGCCGGTATCGTTGCTGTGGCCCGCGCCGGCCGCAGCAACTGCCGCGGTTCCAGCCTGCGTTGCCGTGGTGAAGCTGGCGGTCAAGCCCAGGTTTGCGCCGTTGATGGCGCTGATCAATCCTTGGGCGGTGTCGGCATAATTGGTGCCAGTGCCAACATTAATCACTGCGGTTTGATTGGTAATGGCGCCAGCAGCCCCAGCCGACATATAGGTGACGTCGACACTGGTGACACCAGCGGTGTTGACCAATGCATCGTTGGTTGTCGCCAGCGTGCCGGTATGCGACAGGTCGATGAACGCGTTGTTCGCGCCGGTGCTGTAGGCCATCACGCCGCCGCTATCGCCCACGTTGGACGAAGACAACGTGCGGATGTTCAGAGCGTCGACCGAAGAACCCGTCGTCGTAGAGTCGCCGGTGTAGATGTTGGTGCTGGTATTGAAGACCGCTGCGCCGTTGTAGGTGGTTGTGGCGCCGATGTTGCTGATTTCCGACAGAATCGACTGGTACTCTTGGTTAGCAGCCGTATCCTGCGAGGAGTTGAGGGTGCCGTTGGACGCTTCGGTAGCCAGCGTTACGGCCCGGTTAAGCAGGCTTGTCACTTGCGAGAGTGCGCCATCGGCAACCTGAAGAAGGCCGACGCCCTCTTGAGAATTGGTTCTCGATTGGGTTAGTGCCACCTGGTTGGCTTGGAGGCCATTCACCAGTGAAAGACCGGCTGCGTCGTCGGCGCCGGAGTTGATCTTCGAGCCGGACGACAACTGCTGCAGCACGGTGTTCAGGCTGTTATTGCTGTTGTTCAGATTGTTCTCCGCGTAGACGGCGGAGATGTTATTCAAGACACCCAGGGACATGGGGTTCTCCTTGTAGATGCGTGGATTTGCGGCTCGTCCCGCAAGCGCTCCCATATTTTTTTGCTAACTCATGGGTCACTGCTTCCGGTTCGGTTACCGCCGCATCTGGCCCCTTCTTCGGCGTGGGAGTTATGGACTTTATCTCCCCCTCCTTTATGTCCTGCCAGAGACACTTTTACCCTGTTTGTTCTAATTTTTATCCTTTCCAGCCGCCTGCCGATAACAACAGCAAAGGAGTTTCCGGCCATGATCCAACTTACCCGGCTCAACAGCGCTCCGATCGTGCTCAACAGCGATTTGATCAAGACCGCCGAGGCCTCCCCGGACACTATGCTCACGCTGATCAACGGAGAAAAGCTGATCGTGCGCGAGGATTGCGCCGAGGTTACGGAAAGGGTGCTCGCGTACCGGGCGCGCCTGCTGGCGGACGTGGCCCGGCGCTTGCCTTCTTTGGTCGACTTGCAGCGTGTTGTTTCCATCGCCAGCCTGGACGTTGCGGACCACGACAACGCCGCGCCGGCGCCGCACCGGCGCGGTTCTGACCGCGGCCATTGATGGATGAAACCGGAGCCCCAGCCCGTGCGGCGGGGTCTTCGCCGATGGGGTGGTAAACCGGCGTCTTCCCGCCTGATTCCTGGAGGAGCTGTTCATGGATAAAGCGAGTATTGGCGGAGTCTTCCTGGCCGTTGCCGGCATTATTGCCGGGTTGCTCCTGGAAGGCGGTAATCTGGGCCAGATTGTGCAGCCGACCGCGGCCCTGATCGTCTTTGGCGGCACCCTCGGCGCGGTGCTCCTCCAGTTTCCCATCACCACCGTTGCGGCCGCCTTCCGCAGCCTGGCGCACGTCTTTGCCGCGCCGCGCAAGCATAATGACCAGCTCATTCGCCTGCTGGTCTCCTTCGCCAACAAGGCCCGCCGCAACGGCGTTGTCTCCCTGGACGCCGACCTGCAAACCATCCAGGACCCGTTCCTCAAGCAATCCCTCATGCTCGCCGTCGATGGCACCGAGCCCAATGATCTGCGCAAGATCATGAGGGTCAGCCTGGACTCCACCATGGAGCAGGAAGAGCGGCTCGCAATGGTCTTCGAGTCGGCCGGAGGATTCTCGCCCACCATCGGTATCCTGGGCGCCGTGCTGGGGTTGATTCAGGTGATGCATCATCTGGACAATATGCAGGAGGTGGGGCGCGGCATCGCCGTGGCTTTTGTCGCCACCATCTACGGGGTGGGCATCGCCAATCTCTTCTTTCTGCCCTTCGCCGGCAAGATGCGCATCCGCATCCGCGACGGCCAGCAGCGCCGCGAGATGATGCTGGAAGGCGTGATCTCCATCCTCGAAGGCATGAATCCGCGCATGCTCGAGGTCAAGCTGGCAAGTTTTTCCGATGACTCCAGCCGGGAAAAGAAGGAGCGCGCGGCATGATGCAAGAGCGGCGCAAGAGCAACATCAGCAGAGATCGCTGGCTGGTCTCCTATGCCGACTTCATCACTCTCCTCTTCGCCGTTTTCGTCCTCCTCTACGCCTCCTCTTCGGCTGACTTGAAGAAACTGTCGCAGGTGTCTGAGGCCATCGATTCCGCATTCCGATCCCTGGGCATCTTTCCCGACGCCAGGCGGCGGCCGGATAGCGCCAACAGCGTCACGGACGCCACCGAAAAGCCCGCCATCCCCATGAATATCGTCATGGGAGAGGACGTGCTCTCGCCCGCCAAAGTAAAGGAGGACCTGGAGAACCTTCACCGCGAGCTGGAGCAGAGGTTGTCGAACCAGGTAGCCACCCACACCGTCTCCATGAAGATGGGCCGCGACGGGCTGGTGATCAGCCTCAAAGAGGCCGGCTTCTTCGCCTCCGGCTCGGCCACTCCCAAGCCCGAGACCCTCCCCACGCTGCGCCAGATCGCCGCCTCGCTGGGCCGCACCCCCTACGATCTGCGCATCGAGGGCCACACCGACAACATTCCCATCCACACAGCGGCATTCGACTCCAACTGGGAGCTCTCCTCTGCCCGCGCCACCCACATCGCCCGCATCTTCCTCGACATGAAGGCCATACCTCCG
>JBEKZR010000108.1:0-9697 GCA_049509715.1 Occallatibacter sp.
GCTGAAGTCCACGCCCTGGGTGTCGGACAGAATCTCAGTGCCACCTGTGCCCGCGCCCGGATGACGAGCCAGTCCACCAGAAGGCAGGTTGCCCGCGCCTTGTCCTGGGTTGCGCGCCGCGCCCTTCATGGCTTCCCGCAACTGGTCGGCCGGATTCTGCGAGCCCATGGCGAAGTTAGGCCGGGCCGGCACCGCCGCCGGACGGGGCGCCTCAAGCTGCGACTGCGGAGTAGGCGGGACGGGTTGCGTGGGCTGAACGGGAGCCGGCGGGGCCGGCTGCGGCGCGGGAGCCGGCGCGGGCGGCGGCGTCTCCCGCTTCATCGCCTCCAGCGTCTGCTTGTCGATCAGCGGATGCTGCAATGGAACCGGCTTGACGATGGGCTTGGGCGGCAACTGCCATGGAGTGTCCAGATAGGTAAAATCCTTATGCTGTTTAATCGCGTTGGTCGAATCGACCACCTGCGGCACCTTGAACACATACTTCGGAATCCACGTAACCGCGGAGAGCACGGCCAGGTGGATGAGGATGGCGATCCAGAACCCCTCGCGGAGCCGCGCCCAGCGCCGCTCATCTTCGAGATCGCTGATCATCTCCAGCAGTTCGTGGGTGTCGTAATCCACCCAGCGCGAACTCCGGCCCACCCGCGGCTCGGACGCGTGCTCCGGCTCGCGCACCTCCTCGCCCGCAGCCGGATTGTTTAGGCTGGAGCTGCCGGTCTCCAGGCTCGTCTCGTCTGGCCCACCGGGCTCGTTCACATTGGTTGGCGCTTCGCTGGAGGGCATGCGGTCCGCGGGAGCCTTCCTGAGCGCACACACACCCACCGGCTCCGTTTCGAGTCCTTTCTATCCATTCTCTCATTCCGCCGATGTCCGTGCGATCCAGCGGTTTTCCAGTGACTCTCAACCGGGACTATCGCACTCAGGTGGTTTCTTCCTCAACCCCGGGGTCCCCATCGACTGGCCTTGGTCGATGAGGTGGAAGAAAAAGCCACCCCGCACGAAGCCCGCAAGGTCGAGCAAATTGGAAAACCGCTCCAACGCCCCGGCCCGTACAATGGTTCCTGATCGTTAAGACGGATTGCCAGCCGGAAGGGGACCTGTTTGAAGTCGTTTCTAGCTCGAATCATGGCCAAGTGGCATTTCGTGCTGCTGCCGGCCCTGGCCAAGCTGGGCTTTTGGGGCGCGGGCGCGGTCGCTCTGCTGGACTCGTCGAGCATTCCCGTCCCCACGGACGCGATTCTGGCCGTCTACGTCTGGAACGACAAGAGCCACTTCTGGCTCTATTGCCTGCTGGCCGCCGCCGGTTCGGCGATCGGCGGCCTGCTGCCTTACGGGCTGGGCCGGGTGGGCGGCGAACTCTTCCTGCTCAAGCGCGTCAACCGCGAGCGCTATGAGCGCATGCGCGAGCGCTTCGAGCGCCAGGAGTTCCTGGCTATGATGATTCCCTCCATGCTGCCCCCTCCCACGCCCTGGAAGGCCTTCGTCCTTGCCGCCGGCGTCTTCGAGATGCGGGTTGTGCCGTTCATGCTGTCCATCTTCTGTGGCCGCATGGTCCGCTGGCTGGTGCTCTCCATGCTGGTGCTCAAGCTGGGACCGGGAGCGGTGGATGTGGTGGCGCACCACCGGCTGGCCCTGCTGGCCGTCGTAGGCGGCCTGGCGATTGTGGGCTTTGCCTGGTGGTGGATGCGGAAAAAGCGCGCCGGAAAGCTGGAAGGCTGAGAGGTCTTCCGGCTCGTTTCAGTAGACCTTCCGGCTTTCAATTCCAGCGCGAACCCGATTACAATTCCTGTCGCGGGCAAGTCCTGCCGCCAAGCCCGCCGAAACCCGGAAGGAGCAACATATGGAGGTTCATCCTCCTCATGGCCCGATCCACTCTGTCAAGGAATTCATGATTCATCTGCTGGCCATCACCATCGGCCTGCTGATCGCGCTTGGCCTGGAATCTACTGTCGAATGGGTGCATCACCGGCATCTTGCGCGAGACGCAAGAGAGAACATCTTTCAGGAGGTCCGCGCCAATCAGCAGGATGTGCTCCGGCAACTCAATGCGCTGCCTGCGGAGGAGAAGCGCCTGGACGAGATTCTCAGCCTGGTGGACGACGCGCAGCACGGCCGTCCAGAAAAGCCCATTGGAAGTTTTGTGTGGACGAACGTCTTTCTTCACGACTCCGCATGGGCTGCCGCATCATCCACGGGCGCAATCGCCTTCATGAGCTATGACGAGGTGAAGCGATACGCTACTCTCTACGCGATACAGAGCTTCAACAGCACGATCCTGGAACGGAACCTGGCGGAACGGCACGAAATGAACGTCTTTCTCGGACGAATGGAGGCTCGGGGAAAGCTCTCCGATGCTGATTTCGAGAGCGGGAAACGGATCATTCTGTCTGCGAAGATAAGGGGTATGGAGATGCGTGAAATCGAAAACGCTTTGAACACAAGCTATACGAAGCTTCTGTCGCAAGAACATTGAGGATCGCGCGCCCAGCGCCCCTGGGTCTGGTCCGCCGCAGGGAACAAGACCCGAAGGCAAACCGTAGAGACTACTTCCCGGCCAGCGCCGCCTGCGCCTGTGCCGCGCTCAGCCGCCGCACCAGCACCGGAACCCCGAACGCCAGCCCGGCAACGATCGCGGTCGAGAGCAGATCGTTGCGATAGAAGGGCAGCCCAGCCACATAGCAAGCGCCCAGTCCGCCCAGCGTGTGCGGATATGGATATGCGAAGCCGCTCAACCAAGTCGCATAGTTCGAGACCAGGAAAAACGAGGTCGGTCCCAGCAGCGCGCCGGCGGCCACGCGCACCACGGTCGTCCGCGCACGCAACAGGATCAGTCCCAGCACCATGGCCATCAGGTACCACGCCCAGGTGGCCGCGTAGAGCTGCCAGGCAAAGGCGTAGTGGTAGCTATAGACAGTGAGGAAGTAGTCGGTGGCCATGAGCGCGGCCAGCGGCACCAACATCTCCCGCCAGGGGCGCCGAGCGCCAAAGTAGAGCAGGGCGCCGCCCACCGCGGTAAAGTTCCACCACCCCGCATGGGGCAGCACACGGCTCAACACAGCCACAAGCAAAAGCAGATAAGCAGGCATGAACACCTCAGGCTCTTCGGTTCTTGGGGTCATCTCCCGGGGAAAGCATTCCGGCACTTGACCGGGACAGAGACAACGTCACTCTTTTCATTTTGGGGTCCACAGGCCAGCGGGTCAACCTGAATCGATTCGCCGGGCGAACAATTATTTCCACACGGAGCAAAACAGCCTACCGCTGCTCCCGCCCGTTCATCGCCTCGCCCGCATCGTCTCGGCCATCCACGATATATACCCAACCGGCAAGCGGATTCCGGGCTTTGACCCTGCCCGCGCCCAGATAAGAGTAGTTCCAGCGCAGATCGGTGAACTCGACCGTGGTCCACTGGCGGTTGGGCGGCAATTGCGGCGGGTCCATTCCCGCAACTGGCATTTGGCCCACATCGCGCACCACGGCCCACGTCCCCCAGTCGAGATAAACCTGCCCCAGCAGCGTGCGCTTGGCAGCCTCGGTGGCCGCGGTCGCGCGGGGCTTGAAGATCACGTCCTTCTGAGGGTCGCTGTCGATCGAGCCGCTCAGAGTATCGATCTCGGCCGTCTGGTAAAAGTCAGCCGTCTCCAGAATCGCGTGCCAGCGGAAGGGATTTACCTGGTAAGGCTCCAAAGCCATCCGCTTCACCGGAGCCGTCGTGATCTGCGCGTTCTCGACCATCGCTCGCGCCTGCCCCTGCTCAGCCCAGCGCCAACCCCACAGCAAGACCATTCCGGTCAGCGCGAAGATCGCCCAGCCGCGCCCGCGAAAGGCTGCTCGCCGCGCGCCGATCTCCGCGTCCGCCAGACCAAACAACCAAGGCGGGACCAGAGCCAGGAAAAACAGCGCCCACAGCACCGGCTCGGCAATAAACACAAAACTGCCCGCATACCAGCGCGGATTGAAGGGGAAAAAAGGCCGCAGACCGTAGTTGTTCGTCCAGTCCAGCAGCAGGTGGCTCAGCGCGGCAATCAGCGCCGTCCCGTAAAGCCAACCCCAATGCACCGGCTGCGGCAATCTTGGGCTAGGCGCGCCTGGGTCTGCTGTTCGAGGCGGCGCAGCGGCCAGCTTGCGCCTTCTCCACGCCCGCACCCAGCGGTCAAGCAGCCACACCACTCCCACCGCCGCCGCCGCCACCACCGGCATGGCGATGAAGGTATGCGTGATGCCGCGGTGGTGCTTCAGTTCCTCCACCGGCCCTGCGAACGACCAAAGCGCGTCCAGGTCGGCGGCCTCGGCAGCCAGCACCGCGGCCAGCGTGGCGTAGGCCGTCTTACGGTTCAACCCCGCCCGGCCGATACAGGCTCCGGTCAGAAAGTGTGTGATGGGCTCCATAGCGGTCTGCCAACCATACTACCCTGCCCCGCGGCCTCCTATAATTCACTCCATGGGCAAACCGTCTAACCTGGACTCAGCCCCAGCCCTCCGCGCAGAGAAACTCCGCTCCGAGTTGCGCCGCCACGAGCATCTGTACTACGTTCTCGACGCGCCGGAAATCACCGACGCCGCCTACGACGCGCTGATGAACGAACTCAAACGGATCGAGGCCGCGCACCCTGAGCTGCTGACGCCCGACTCGCCCACCCAGCGCGTAGGCGGCAAGCCGGCCGAGGGCTTCCGGAAGGCGCCCCACTCGCGGCCCATGCTCAGCCTGGACAACGCCTACTCGGCCGAGGAACTGGCCGCCTGGGACGCCCGTGTGCGGGCCTTAGCGGGGCCAGGTCCCAGGGCTGTAGACCCGAATCTCATCGAGAAAGAGGACGATGAATCTTGGTCTGGGATAGTGCGGGAAGTCACAGAGAGGCTTCCCGTCGAATATGTTGCCGAGTACAAGATGGACGGCTTGAGTGTGGCACTGCGTTACGAGCCAACGGAAGACGACGGCGCGCGGCTGGCCATCGGCATTACACGCGGCGACGGCCAGACCGGCGAGGACGTAACCTCGAACATCCGCACCATCCGCAGCGTGCCGCTGGTCATTTCCGCTGAAAAGCTCAAAGAGGCCGGTTTCCCGCAGGGGCAGGCATTCGAAGTGCGCGGCGAAGTCGTGATGTCCACCAAAGCCTTTCAGCGTTTGAATGAGGAGCGCGAGCGCGAGGGCCTGCCCCCGGCCGTCAATCCGCGCAACGCCGCTGCCGGAACCCTGCGCACGCTCGAACCCAGCGTCGTCGCCAATCGCCGCCTGGACTTCTACGCCTACTTTCTGCTCGTCGAAGGCGACTATTGGCCGCGAGGCCAGCGCGCCACACTCGATGCGTTGGCCGCCCTCGGCTTCCGCGTCAATACCCATCGCAAGCTTGTTGCTTCAGTCGAGGAGATGACGCAGTTCATCGATCAAGCCGAGGTCAAACGCGCCACGCTTGGCTACGAAATCGATGGCGTGGTCCTCAAAGTCGACTCCCACGCCACCCAGCAGCGCCTCGGCTACACCGGCCGCGCCCCACGCTGGGCCATTGCCTACAAGTTCACCGCCGATTCGGGCGTCACGGTGGTCCGTGACATCATCGTGCAGGTGGGCCGCACCGGCAAGCTGACGCCCGTAGCAGACTTGGCGCCGGTCTTCATCGGCGGCACCACCGTCAGCCGCGCCACACTGCATAACGCTGACTTTATCAAGAGCTTGGGCTTGCATATCGGCGACTGGGTCAAGGTCGAGCGTGGCGGCGATGTGATCCCCAAGGTTGTAGAAGTTGTGGAAAAGCGGCCCTACATATTCCCTTCTCACTGCCCGGAATGCCATAGCCTGGTTGTCCGTGCTGAGGGTGAAGTAGACTATCGTTGCGTCAACGCCAACTGCCCCTCCAAGCTGCGCGAAAGCCTCCTCCACTTCGTAAAACGTTCTGTCATGAACATCGAGGGGCTGGGCGAAGCCGTCATCCAGCAATTGCTGGAGAGGCGACTCGTGGCGAGCATCCCCGATCTTTATTCACTAGACGAAAAGGCGCTGCTCTCACTCAGGCGGTTGGCACCCCACAAGAACAAAACCACCGGCGTGATGGAGATGAAGCCTGCACGCCTCCTTGGAAAGACGCAAGTCAAGGATATTCTCGATCAAATCAAAGGGTCCAAGAAGGCCGGACTGGCTCGTGTCCTGATGGGACTCGGCATTCGCTTTGTCGGCGAACGAACCGCCGAGGTGCTGGCTCAGGAGTTCGGCACCATTGAGGCATTGAAATCGGCAACCGCCGTGGAATTGGAACGAGTAGAAGAAGTGGGCCCGCGCATCTCCCAGGCCATTGTCGAGTTTTTTTCAGTTGAATCGAACAAGGATCTCATTAAGAATCTGGACAAAGCCGGCGTGTACATGAAGGCTGAGAAGAGGCAGCGCTCGGCGCAGTTGGCAGGGCTGACGTTTGTGCTCACCGGCACGCTGCCCACGCTCACGCGCGAGGAAGCCAAGAAAAGAATCGAAGATGCCGGTGGCAAGACCGCAGAGTCCATTAGCAAGAAGACCAGCTACGTTGTCGCTGGCGAAAAAGCTGGCTCCAAGTTAGAAAAGGCGCATAAGCTCAATATTCCCGTGCTGGACGAGGCGGGACTCCTTGCAAAGCTAGAACCTGAGGCAGTTCCGGGAACAACCGGGGAATGGTTGTTTTCGTGATTCCGAAGGCGCCGGATTCCGGAAAGAGGAACGAACATGGAATTCGTGGTCATTGATGTTGAAACAGCCAACGCGGATTTGTCGAGTATCTGCCAAGTTGGCATCGCATCTTTCCGCGATGGCGGGTTGACAGATGCATGGGCATCACTGGTCAACCCGGAGGACTATTTCAGCCCTATCAACATATCCATACATGGCATCGATGAGTATCAGGTTAAGGATGCGCCGACGTGGGGAGAGGTTCTTCCACAAGTTATCTCTCGATTGCGGGACAGAATTGTGGTGTCCCATACCCCATTCGACCGACTGGCCTTAGCACGTGCTTGCGACCGGTCCAATTTGCCAAGATGTGAATGCACATGGCTCGACTCGGCGAGAGTGGTCAGGAGGGCGTGGCCGGAGTTCTCCAGGTCCGGATTCGGGCTTTCCAATGTAGCAGCACATTTCGGTATCGATTACCAAGCACACGATGCACTTGAAGATGCCCGGTGTGCTGGATTGTTGTTGCTCCGCGCTATTGCCGAGACGGGACTCAGCCCCGAGCAATGGCTAACTCGTGTGGAGCAGCCAATTGATCCAACGGGCCACGTACATAAGAGAGACGGCAATCCAGACGGCGAGCTTTTTGGCGAGGTTCTTGTGTTCACCGGAATGTTATCGATTCCTCGAAGCGAAGCCGCAGATGCCGCCGCAGCGGCAGGGTGCCGCGTTGACGGTAGCGTCACGAAGCACACGACGATGCTGGTGGTAGGTGACCAGGACCTACGGAAACTTGCTGGCCACGAGAAGAGTTCAAAGCATGTTAAGGCCGAGCAGCTAATTGCCAAGGGGCAGACGATCCGCATCCTCGGCGAAAGCGACTTCTTGTGCATTGTTGCGCAGTTTGTTTCGACGAAGGACTTATAAGATGCCGGCTCCAAACTCGACAAAGCTCGCAAACTCAAGATTCCGGTGCTCGATGAGGCTGGACTGCTGGCGCTGTTTGAGGCCCCACGGGCGAAAGAATAGACTGCGTTTCACACGCCCCGGAAGGTATAATCCCGGAACCCTTGCGGCCAACCCGGCTTAAGGACATGAACGGAAGCACAACAAGAACAGCCAACAACAGGTCCACCCACACGTCAGCCTCCCATTTTCCTGTCCCCGGTCAGGAACCAGAGCGCCGGAGGGCGGCTATATTCGGATGCCGCTCGCCGGTGCGCAATGCACGCACCCGCTCCCGGTTCCACGCTTCGGCGCGCCAGTTGCGCGACGCATAGCGGGGCGGCTCGTCGAGCGTCGGCGCGGGCCCCTCGGATTGAAGCCTTCCCGGCATCGTAACCAGTTCAGCCGGCGCCCTGAAAGGCGGTCGTTGAGGATTGATCGGCACTGGCGGCGCCAGCAGCCGCGCGGAAGATTCGATTTCCACATGATCCGCACTCGAAGTCAGGCTGGTATCCGCGGCCACGGCGCGCGCTTCCGCGTCGTCTTCGTCCGCAGCCGGCTGCATACGCACCGCCACGGCCCTGGCCATGAAGTCGTCCACCAGCTTGTGCAAGCAGGTTTGCCCGCACAGATGCTTCGACCCTGGACGCGCCCGGTTGCGCGAGTTCCACCCGCTCACGCGCAGTTCCCCTCCCTGGTCATAGGCCACAAACCAGTGGTTCGTCTGCTTCTTCTCCGTTCCGCAGATGTCGCACGATATCGCCTGCCGGATCACCGCATTTCCCCCAGTCCGCACAACCTTTCCGCGGCTTCGCCGATTCCGATCTACTCCATCTGGCTCGGTTCGGCGGGCAGACTCGAAACCCAGCAGGCCGCGCGCCAACCCGATTGGAGATTTCTCGGAATAGCCTTCTCCCTATTTCATCGCGTGATGGGAGAAATGGGTGAGATAGAAAGGGGAAGAATCTGGCGGTGAGCCAAATCAGAACAAATATCCATGGACCGTCCTGAAACGGAACGCTCAATTCGCCGGCACGGCGAGAACAATTGACAAGCTCAGGAGCAATGGAAAGATCCACTTCCGCGGCAGGACGCAGCCAATGATGCGGCGTATACGCCCCTAGCCTTGAAGGGACGCGCATTCGGCCGCGCCCCTTCCACACAGAGGGACTCCTGGACAAACTGAGCATTGTCCCCGGGCGTTCCCAAATTACGGCCGCGGCGCGAAGTAACCCTTGCGAGCCCGCGCCTGGTAGCGCCGGTCATTGCAAAAGAGATAGATGGAACGGAAGGCGCCGTCGGACTTGAAATCGGCTGGAGTGTAGGTCAAAGCGTACTGGCTGCGCAGCTCTTCTTCGATGCTGTGGAAGCTGTTCGACATCTCCTCAACCGAAGGCGGGAAAAAGACCTGGCCGCCGGTATCCGTGGCCATCCGGGCCAGCACCTCATCGCCCTTGCCGCGACTAGGCGTCCAGTTGGTGCTGATGGCGTAAATAATGGTCTCTGCCCGCTGGCACTCCTTGATCGCCTCGTCCAGGTAGACTCGGCTCTGGTTGTCATCGCCGTCGGAGATCAGCACCATCGCCTTGCGCACTGGCTCCTGGCCGCGCGAAGCGTCCAGCAGCTTGTCGCGGCAGGCAGTGTAAACGGCGTCGAACATCGCGGTGCCGCCACCAGGCCGCAGCCGGTTCACGCCCGTCTCCAGAGCGTCGATGTTGTTGGTCCAGTCCTGGGTCACCGTGGGCGTCACATCGAAGCCCATCACGAAGGCGCGGTCGCTCTTGGCCTTGAGTATCTGCAGCAGGAACTCGGTGGCCGACTGCTGCTCGAACTGAAAGCGGGAGCGAATCGAGGTGCTGGCGTCGATCACGATGCCCACGCGCAAAGGCAGGTTGATCTGCTGGCGGAAGGAGGTCACCTTGGCCGGCTCACGCCCGTCGTCGGCCAGGGCAAAGTCGCTCAGCCGCAGGTTGGGAATGTAGTGCCCATGCTTGTCCGTGACAGTGAAGATGAGGTTGACCTCATTCACGCCCAGTTTGATGGTGGGCGCGCTTACATCGGCCTGCTCGGCAGGCTGGGTCGCCGGCGATTGCGCGGACGCGGCTGCCGGAGGGGTTG
>JBEKZR010000109.1:0-9539 GCA_049509715.1 Occallatibacter sp.
GTCGGAGATTCTGGCCATCGCCAGGTATTCGGATCTGAGCCTGCGCGAGACCATTGTCCGGCTGCGCGAGGCGGGCCTGGATTCCATCCCCGGCGGCGGCGCGGAGATTCTCGACGACGAGGTGCGCCGGCGTGTCGCCCGCCTGAAGTGCAACACCGAGGAGTGGGTCAGCGTGCATCGCACCGCGCACCAGTTGGGCATGAGGACCACGGCAACGATGATGTTCGGCGTGGGCGAGAATTATGAGCAGCGCATCAATCATTTTGAAGTGGTGCGGCGGTTGCAGGAAGAGACGGGCGGATTCACGGCGTTTATTCCCTGGAGCTTTCAGCCGAAGAATACGGCGCTGGGCGGACATGGGTGGGAAGAAGCGACCTCGGTTGAATACCTGAAGGTGCTGGCCATCTCGCGGCTCTATCTCGATCATATTGAAAATGTGCAGGCAAGCTGGGTGACGCAGGGATTGAAGGTGCTGGAACTGGGCCTGCACTTCGGCGGCAACGACGTAGGCTCGGTGATGCTGGAAGAGAACGTAGTGCGAGCCGCGGGCACGTCGAATTGCACCACGGAAGAAGAGCTGCGGAGGATTATTCGCGATGCGGGGTTCAAGCCGGTGCAGCGGGATACGCTTTATCGGACGATGTTTTTGAACTGAGCGGCCATACGAACAAACTCAGACGAGATCGCTCACACGCCAAACTCTGCACGCCGTCCAGAAGTGCAGTAGCATGATTCGGACAATCGTGCTACTCTGATTCTTCAAATGAATTAGGGGTGTTGCTGCAGGTGTGCACATGGGGATTTTGAGCAGAATCGGGATTGCGCTGGATTCGGAGCTTTTGAAGCGGTTTGACCGCTCGATCGGGCGGCGGGGCTATACCAACCGGTCGGAGGCCTTTCGGGATTTGATCCGCGACCGGTTGGTGACGGAGCAGACCGCGGCCCCGGACTCGACGGTAGTGGGCACGGTTACACTCATCTACGACCACCACGCCCACGGAATTACAGAGAAACTGACCGAGGCGCAGCACGCGCACCACGAACTGGTAGTTTCGACCAGCCACGCGCACCTGGACCACGACTCCTGCCTGGAAGTGCTGATCGTGCACGGCAAATCGGCCCAGGTGGCCCAGTTTGCAGATCTGCTGATCGGCCTCAAAGGCGTGCAGCACGGGCGGCTGGTGATGACCGTTCCCGCGCACGCGATCGAAGACCCTCACGAGCGCGGACACAAGCACAGCCACAAGCATTGATGCATACAAAGACGACAAGCACAGGAAAAATGGCGGGAATGCGTAGCACGAATTTTAGAATCGTTATACTCGTACTTGCGGCGCTGGCTTGCGCTCTTCCGGCGCAGGCGCAGACTGGCGCGGCCCGCATTACCGGCACGGTGCTGGATCCAGCAGGCCGGCCTGTTGCCGGAGCGCGCGTCGAGTTCGATTCCGATGCAGGCGCGCGACTGAACGCCGCAACAGGAGCCAGCGGCGGGTTCACTCTGCTGCTGCCCGCGTGGGGCGAGTACACGGTGCGCGTGGAGGCCGCGGGCTTTGCCGCGGTGACACGCAAGGTTGATTTGAGCGCGGCAACGGCGGGGTTGGGCGGGGGCCTGACACTGCGGCTGGAGCACGTGGCCGTGGCTTCCGAGCAGGTGATCGTCTCGGCCGACGTGAGCGAGGTTGCACTCACCTCTCCCGATCCTTCAGAAAAGGTGATGGTGCGCGAGGAACTGCTCGACGCCAACCCCGGACGGCCCGGCGCGCCGGTCTCCATTCCCGGCCTGCCGATCGAGACCGCATCCGGGGGCATCAAGGCGCCGCAGTACTTTGTGCCCGGAGTGGCCGGCGATCATGGCGAGCCGATCGCGCAGTACATTGCGGTGGGCGGCTATCTGGTGACCAACAACCTGTCGGCCAACGCGCACGGCAACGGCTATGCCGACCCGAATATCTACGTCTCCGGAGCGCTGGGCAGCGTGACGACCGACGGCGGCGCCTTCAACGTGCTGGAGGGCAATCACGCGCTGAACCTGGCGGCCACATACAGCTTGCGCCCGCAACTGAGCCGCTTTCTTACCCTCACCGGCGACGATCGCGACGCGGATTTGACGGCCGGATTCGCGCCCGAGAACGCCGACAAGAAGGAGTGGGTGGCCGTGGAAGCCAACTACGGCAACGGCCTGATGAAGGATTTGGAGCACCGGCAGATGTACAAGCTAAATGCGCAGCGAGTCTTCGACGTTGGCCGGCATCAGATTACGCTCTTCGGCATCGCATATTACGGCGTCTCACATGAGGGGGATCTGGTTCCGGTGGGATACGGCTTGCAGTTAGGCGACACGATCGATCCACGCCAGCAAGACCAGACGCACACCTCGATCCTGGCCGCCGACGACCGCTGGAAGCTCAGAGCCAGCGACGAGATTGCCTTCTCCGGTTTTTTTCGCACGTACAATCTGGCGCTTTTTTCGAACTTCGGCGAGGGGCTGATCCGGCAGAGCGAGTTCCGCACGGTGGAAGGCGCGGAGGCGCGCGAGACGCATACGTTTACGCCGTGGTTGCAGGCGATGGCCGGCCTCGACTACCACGAAGACGACATTCACCGCGACAATCTGGACCACTATCTCTCCGACAGTGCGCAGGCCTACGGAGCTTTTCTCAAAGTATTGTCCGGCAACGTCAAGATACGCGATGTGACCCCCTACGCGGCTCTGCACGGCGACCTGGGCAAACATCTGCGCTTTTACGGCGGGCTGCGGCCGGACACGATCGAGTTGAAAAACGCCGACATGATGAACTCAGCCGATTCCTTCGACGAGTGGAAGACGTTCCTGAGCCCCAAGGCCACGCTGGCCTGGACGCCGGGAAACGGCCCGGCTCACCGGCTTCCCTCGGCCGCATTCAGCATCGGGCAGGCGTTCTTTACCCAGGATCCGCGCATCAGCGTGGCCGGAGCCTCCGTAACCGGAGCGGCGGCACCGGCTTCTCCCTTCGAGCGCTCTCACTCAGAGCAACTGGTGCTGGAAAAAGAAATCTCCGCAACCGATCTGCGCGTGACGGTGGGCAGGACGACGAGCACATCGACCATGGGCAAGATCGATCCCGACAATGGCACGCCATTTGACCTGGGACCGGGCAACCTCAAGTTCATGACCGCCAGCGTACGTCATGAATTCAGCGGCTACGGAAGCGTGCAAGCGGTCTTCTCGAAGGCCGACGCGCGGCTCAAGGGCGGCATGATCGACGGCGCCACGATCCTCCCGCAGATTACGCCGGAGGCGCCGCGCACCATCTTCGACGCGCTGGCCACGCTGGACGAGCTGCCTCTGGGGTTGCACGGACGCGGCGAGTACGAGTATGTGGGCCACAAAATACTCGATGCAGCCAACAGCCAGGACGGCGAAAAACAACTCGAAGCCATCCCCGTCGGAGAGACCCGGCTGGCGATCGTGCGCACGTTCCTGAACGGGCGATTGGAAATAGGCGCAGACGGGATGCTGGCTCGCGGCTACACAGGCCAGACCACTGAGACCTTCGATCCCGGTTGGGTGATTGGCACGATTCCGTTCTGCGCGCCGGGGTCGGGCTCGAGCGGCGCCGAAAACGACTTCGACTGCGGGACGGTGGAGCGCAGCGTCGGCATACGCATGGTTTCGTGGGTGGGCGGATCCATCTCCTGGCGGTTTGGCGTGGAGAAGTAAGGCCCGCATTTGCGACGGGTCGCGCGCCCGGCAGCCGGAATCGGGAAATTTCAGCGAACCATTTTGGCATTGCGTACGTAGTGCAGGTAGAATGATCCCCGGCCCACCCAGAAAGGACTTGAGGCTCCCCTACCCAAAATGACAAATCCAATGCGCAATGCCCGTATGTACGCAGTTTCCGCCGTTCTGATGAGTTTGATGCTGTTCATCCCGGCCGCCAACGGCCAGGAAAAGCCCGCGGCGCAGGCCGCCGCGCCCAGGTATAAGGACGCCAGCCTTCCCATTGAGGACCGGGTGGCAGATCTGCTGCCGCGCATGACGCTGGAAGAGAAGGTGGAACAGCTGGCCACAGGCTGGGAGAACCGGATCGAGGTGATCGATCCGACCGGAACCTACACCACCGAACAGGCGCGGAAGGTCATCCAGAGCGAGTGGGGCGCGGAGCAGAAGGTCACTCCCCGCCAGATGGCGATTCTTCGCAACGGCGTGCAACGGTATCTGCACGAGAAGTCGCGGCTGGGCATACCGGCGTTGTTTTACAGCGAAGCACTGCACGGATTGATGGAATACGGCAGCACCAGCTTCCCGGAGACGCTGAGCCTGGCCAGCACCTGGGACCCGGCGCTGGTGAAGCGGGTGTTTACGGCGGCGGGGGACGAGGCCGGCTCTCGCGGCGTGGGCCAGGTGTTCACTCCGGTTCTGGATCTTGCGCGCGATCCGCGCTGGGGACGGACAGAGGAGACCTATGGCGAAGATCCCTACCTGGTCTCGCGCATGGGCGTTGCGGCGATCGAGGGCTTGCAGGGCGATTCGTTTCTCATCAGCCGCCACCACGTAATGGCGACCGCCAAGCACTTCGCGGTGCACGGGCAGCCGGAGGGGGGCACCAATACGGCTCCGGGCAACTACTCCGAACGAGTCATCCGCGAGAATTTTCTTGTACCATTTCAGGCCGCGGTCCAGGAAGCCCATGCGGGCAGCGTGATGGCCTCGTATAACGAGATCGACGGCGTGCCCTCGCACATGAATCACTGGCTGCTGGACAAGGTTCTGCGCCAGGAATGGGGTTTCAACGGCTACATCATCTCCGACGATTACGGAATCCAGATGATGGCGAGCACGCATCGCGTGGCCTATAACACCGCGGACGCAGCGCGCCTGGCGCTGGCAGCCGGCGTGGACTACGACTTGTCCGACGGCTCGGCCTACCGCTCGCTTCTCGACCAGGTGAAGAAGGGCATCGTGCCGGAAAGCGAAGTAGACAAGGCGGTTGCGAGCGTGTTGGGGGCCAAATTCCGGCTGGGACTCTTCGATAACCCGTACGTCGACCCGGAGTATGCGGAGCGCATTACCAACAGCGAAGAACACCGCAAGCTCGCTCTGGAAGCGGCGCGGAAGGCGATCGTGCTGCTGAAGAACGAGAAGGAGCTGCTGCCCCTGGACCTGGGCAAGCTCAAGACGATTGCGGTGATCGGGCCCAACGCCGCGGACGTACATCTGGGCGGCTACAGCCGCGATCCCGGCCGGGGAGTCAGCGTTCTGGACGGCATCCGCGCGCGGGTAGGGAACAAGGCCACCGTGCTTTACGCGGAAGGCTGCAAGATAACGAACGCGCCTCAAGGCTATCTGGGCTCTGAGGCGAATAATGTCGAACTCATCGATCCCAAGACGCAGACGGCGTCAATCCAGGCAGCGGTGGAGACGGCGCGCAAGGCCGACGTGGCCATCCTGGTGGTGGGCGAAAACGAAAGCACCAATCGCGAAGCCTGGTCGGAGGAGCACCGCGGCGATCGCGATTCGCTCGACCTGCTGGGCGCGCAGAACGACCTGGTGAAAGCCGTGGTCGAAACCGGAACGCCGACGGTGGTGCTGCTGCTCAACGGGCGGCCGCTGTCAATCAACTATATAGCCGAGAAGGTTCCGGCGATTCTTGAAGGCTGGTATCTTGGCCAGGAAGGCGGAACCGGCGCGGCCGAAGTCATCTTCGGAGACGTGAATCCCGGCGGAAAATTGCCCATCACCTTTCCCCACACGGTGGGCGCCCTGCCCGACTTTTACAACCACAAGCCGTCGGACAACCGCAGTTATGCGTTCAGCACGCGCCAGCCGCTGTATGCATTCGGGTACGGGTTGAGTTATACCACCTTCCGCTTCGATAACCTGCGCGTGGAACCGGCGCAGATTCTCTCGGGCGGGACGGCGAAGGTCAGCGTGGACGTGACCAACACGGGCAAGCGCGAGGGAGACGAGGTGGCGCAGCTCTACGTGCATCAGAAGGTCGCCTCGGTCACGCAGCCGGTGATGCAGTTGAAGGGCTTTGAACGCATTACTCTCAAGCCGGGAGAGAAGAAGACCGTTGAGTTCACCGTGACTCCGGAGATGCTGTCGATCCTGAACATCGATATGCACCGCATGGTAGAGCCTGGGGTCTTCGAACTGATGGCCGGTCCCAGTTCCGATAAAACCAGCACCGTGCGCCTCACCGTGGCAGGCACGCACGGCGAAACCGGCCGTCCGGCGCTGCCGCCGCCTCCGGCAGGTTCCGAGTCGGGAATGGTGAGCAACTTCGACGATTTGAAGGTCGTGGCGAATTACGGATCGTGGATGGCCGCCGGGGACTCGATGAACGGAGGAAAGTCCACAGCCGCCATGCAGGTGGTCGAACCCGGAGCCGACAACACCAAGGGAGCTTTGCAGGTGAGCGGCGAGATCGTGGCCACGGGCCAGCCTTTCGCATGGGCGGGCGCGCTATACTCGCCGGGGCAGGCGCCGGGGCAGGCGGTCAACCTCTCCAACAAGAAGAGCATCAGCTTCTGGGCCAAGGGCGACGGAAAGACTTACACGCTTGTGGTTCTTACCGAAAGCCGCTCCGGGAGTGCCGGCGAGATGCCGGCGATGGTTCCGTTTGCCGCGGGCCCGGAGTGGAAGCAGTACACATTCCCGTTCCCGGCGTTCGAGACCGACGGCAGCGACCTGAGCGGGCTGGGCTTCATTCACGTGCAGGAGCCGGGCAAGTTTCAATTCGAGATCGATCAACTGGAGATCAAGTGAGGATGAGGCCCTGGGGCAATCTCCATTGAATAGGAGCGCACTGGAGCGCGCAAAAAAACTGAGCGCCGAAACCCGATGAGCTTCGGCGCTCTTTGATTTGAAGCTCTGCGGATTCTAGCTGCAGCCGCTGGTTGAGCCGCAGCTCATGCAGCGGTAGCAGGAGCCGTTGCGGACCATGATGGCGCCGCAGGTGCCGCAACTGGGGGCGTCGCCCATATCGTACATTTCGCGCATGGCGTCGGAGGCGTGGTGGAGGCCAGATGATCCACGAGCGGCAAGCTCTCCAAATGCGCCTGCTGTTGATCCTCTAGCGGCAAGGTCTCCAAACGCACCTTCTTTCACGGCATAATCGGAATTCTTTTCGCCGCCGGTCGATCCACTCACCTGGTTCAGCCGCTTGGCGACCTCCTCGGCCAACCTGGCCAGTTGACCTTGGGCGATGGCGTCATCCTCCTCCGCTTCGCTCTCCGGAATCATGCTGGGCGAAGCGGGCAGTTGCGGCGCCTGCGGAGCGAGGCCGGCAAACAGCGTCAATTGCTCGCCGGAGAGGAAGCGCAGACTGAGCCAGCGGAAGATGTAGTCCATGAGGCTCTTGGCGTAGCCGATCTGCTCGTTGCCGGTCCAGCCGGAGGGTTCAAAACGGGTGTGGGCGAACTTCTCGCAGAGCACCTTGAGCGGCACGCCGTGCTGGAGGGCGATGGAGATCGCGGTGGCAAAGGAATCCATGAGGCCGGAGACGGTGGAGCCCTCCTTGGCCATCTTGATGAAGATTTCGCCTGGCTGGCCGGTGGGATAGAGGCCCACGGTGATGTAGCCCTCATGGCCGGCGATGGAGAACTTGTGGGTGATGGAGGCGCGCTCCTCGGGCAGCCGGTGGCGGACGGCGCGAGGCGGCCCATTCGGGTCTTGCGCGGCGGTCTGAGCGGCCTCGTGGGCAGAGTCGAGGGCGGCCGAAGGCTGGAGCACCGGCACGGCGGCAGCTTTGGCGATCTCCTGCAAGGCATTCTGGAAGGAGGCGGCCGCGGCGATCACCTGCCTGGCGCTTACCTCCAGCTTTTCACCGGGCCTGGCTTCGAGGGCCTTCACGTCAGCTTCGGCGGGCGGCTGGGCGGCGGCCAGTTGGGCCAGCACGCGGCTGCCCGCGGCGTCCAGAGCCGAGGGCTCCCGCCTGGCGTCCATGCTGGTATTCAGGGGCTGAGTGCCCTTGGAGCCGTCGCGGTAGATGGCCACGGCCTTGATGCCCTGCCGCCAGCTCTCGGCGTAGGCCTCGGCTACGTCTTCCACAGTGGCTTCCTGGGGCAGGTTCACGGTCTTGGAGATGGCGCCGGAGAGAAACGGCTGCGCCGCGGCCATCATCTTGATGTGTCCCATGTAATGGATGGAGCGGGTGCCCTTGGCCGGCTTGAAGCTGCAATCGAAGACCGCGAGGTGCTCCGGCTTGACGCCCGGCGCGCCCTCGATGGTGCCGGTGGCGTCAATGTAGCTAACGATGGCGTTCACCTGATCGTCGCCGTAACCGAGCTTGAAGAGCGCGGCAGGGACGGTGTTGTTGACGATCTTGATCATGCCGCCGCCGACCAGCTTCTTGTACTTGACCAGGGCCAGGTCGGGCTCGATGCCGGTGGTGTCGCAGTCCATCATGAAGCCGATGGTGCCGGTGGGGGCCAGAACCGTGGTTTGCGAGTTGCGGTAGCCGTGGCGCTCGCCATAGAGCAAGGCCATGTCCCAGCACTCGCGGCTGGCGTCAATGAGGGCGTCCAACTGCGGCACGCTGAAGGGCTCGCCGCTCAAACGCGATTTGCCGATCTCGTTGACCTCGGCGCGGTGCATCCGGATCACGTCGAGGAACGGCTCGCGGTTGACGTAAAAACCGGGGCATGCGCCGCCCTGGCGATCGGCGGAGGCGGTGAGCGGGGTGGCCGAGGCCACCGGCCGGCAGTTGGCCGCCACAATGGCCGATTGCAGATAGGCCTGGCCGCACATGATGGCCGTAAAGCTGGCGGCCAGGTCGCGGCCGGCAGCCGAATCGTAGGGCAGGCCGAAGGCCATCAGCAGCGCGCCCAGGTTGGCGTAACCCAGCCCCAGCGGCCGGTAATCGTGGGAGTTGCGGGCGATGGATTCGGTGGGGTAGCCGGAGTTGTCGACCAGGATCTCCATGGCCGTGATGATCACCGAAATGGAGTGCCGGTAGGAGGAAATGTCGAAGCTGCCCGCCGGAGTAACGAACTTCATCAGGTTGAGGCTGGCCAGGTTGCAGGCCGAGTTGTCAAGAAACATGTACTCCGAGCAGGGATTCGAGGCGTTGATGCGCGCCGTGTTCTTGCACGTGTGCCAGCGGTTGATGGTGGTGTCGAACTGCATTCCGGGGTCGCCGCACTGCCAGGTGGCCAGGGCGATCTTGCGCATGATCTCCCGCGCCTTGTAGTTCACCACCGGCTCATGGCCCTTCACCGTATAAGTGGTGAATTCGCCGTCGCTCTCATAGGCGCGCATGAACTCGTCGCTGACGCGCACGGAGTTGTTGGCGTTCTGGAAGAAGATGGACGAGTAGGCCTCCGAATCCGGCCCCGAGCCGTCGTAGCCGGCCTTGATCAGCGTGAAGGCCTTGGCCTCTTCCTTGGCCTTGCAATCGATGAAATCCAGGATGTCGGGGTGATCCACGTTCAAAATCGCCATCTTGGCGGCGCGGCGGGTCTTGCCGCCGGACTTGATGACCCCGGCAAAGGCGTCGAAGCCGCGCATGAAGCTGAGCGGACCGCTGGCGGTTCCTCCTCCGGTCACACTCTCC